>JBBQQP010000358.1:0-3605 GCA_038215675.1 Chitinophagales bacterium
ATGTTTTGCCGGATACCTTCGCTAGCCGAAACACTTGCTTTCTTTAATTCCAGGACTGCAATTGCGATTCCGTTAATATATATAACAATATCCGGCCTTCGTTCTTTAGCTCCTTTAATTGTTACCTCCTCAGCGATAGAAAAATTATTTTTTGAAGGATTTTCCCAATCGATGAAATGAACGGTTTCGGGTCTTCTTATAGCCTCCGCTCTTTTGGCAGTGCCATAACGAAGCATGGAATATACTTCCTTATTTGCTGTAAAAAGATCATCATTGGAATTAATTGATGCTTCTTTTCGTAAAGCTAAAACGGCTTTATTAATTAAATCATCACTGTATTTCTCAGTACCCAATAAATACCTTTTCAGTTCATTGACCTCAATATTTGAGTTGTTTTCTCTTTCTTCCCAAAAGCCAAGATAATTATAGTCTAATTGTGTTTGAAACAATTGGACTATGCGGGTTTGGGTGGCATGTTCAATTTCACCGACTTTACTCATTAATTAATGAATTTAATTGACTGCAAAGTTTTTTAATGATAGAGATTGTCTTTTCTTCAGTTTTACCCGAAATCCAATATCCAGGGTTTTCATCATCCCATTTAAGTTTTAATGAATCCAATATAGACTTTATTTCGGCAGGATAGTCGTTACTATTATTAGTACCTTTTGTTTTATAAAATTTTATTTCATAGGGATTGGTTGCAAAATCTTGATTGTCAGTGTCATAATAAATCGCTATTGCATAATAAATTCTGTTGTAACACCAATCATCAAGAATAGCAAATGACAAATCATCACTACTACGAACTTCATAAGGCCAACTACCTTTAAAAGGCAGAAAGTCTTGCTTTTTCGAAAGCTTGGTTAATGATAAATTATATGAATACATCTCCTGATGACGATGATTTTGTTGAGACTGTTTAAACAAAAGTATTTTTGATTCAGACTCATACCTAATAAATCCTTGCTCACAATATCGAATAAGTTCAGGATTTTCAATGAAATATTTACGCCAATCATCCGGTTTATTCTTACAAATATTAACTAATGAAACTGTCAGATTTTTTGCATCAAAATTTGGATCATCAAATACTTCTTTTACAAACGACCTTCTCTCGTCCCATTCCTGATTTCCCTGAATGGTATTTAGAGGCGACAACCGCAACAATCTTTTCCAACTATAATCTCTTGGAAATTTATTTGAGGTTAAAAAATTATATCGACAAGCTGAAGCACTTATTAAATAGTCCCCTTTAGATAAAACAGCCCGCTCCCATAAAAAATCTTTATTCAGGTCAGTACCAACAGCATTAAATACGGCAATTGCTTTTTTTGAGTAATTAGTAAATTCATCAAAATAATACTTATCTTCATCAACAGGCCAGGAGCAATTACCGTGTTCTTCAAAATATTCCAATACTTTTGAAAACTCTAAAATAAACCCAATCTGGCCAGCAAAATATGGGTGCTTTTCAATTACCTGGATGGCTTCAAACCATTCAGTTGATCGATTTATCAGGTAGGATTTTAATCTTTCTTCCTGCACTTGTCTGCCATTGAAAAAATCCACTTTAATATTATCAGCCCTTAAAAAGTCTAAAATGTTGCTACTATGGGGTAATAAGCTTTCAATTGATTTAATTGCTTTTTCAATATCTTCAGCACCATCAATAACAGAATTTTCTGAGAGGTTAAAAATTACCCTCATCCAATCTGAAAAACCGGCTGTATCATTTTTATTATTTATCAAATACTTTAAATATGCATGGAAACGAACCTGTAAGGGATAAGTTAATTTATTCATTAATACTTTTTCGAATACTGCCTGCTCATCGAAATAGAAAGTATCATTTAAATACGTTCGGATTTTTTTGTCACCATTTGTAAGCTTGTCAAAGGCACTAATAAGATAGGTGATACTTTTATTTGTCAAAGCATGCATGTTCATGTACTTGTGAAAAGTAATAGTATCGGTATAATCCTTTCTTTTTCGGGCAACTTGAGTTCCAATAAGAAACTCTAAATTTTCATCTTTATCTATTGTGCAATCAAGGGCATATTGATTGGCCATTATAACCCTGATAAAATTCATCAGTTCATCATCAAATGAATTATCTTTTCCATTTATGTCACGGTAATTCCAAAAAAGATTTGCCCAATTTGTGTCAATTTTAAATGAAAAATACTCCTGAGTAGAAGCTTGTTTTACTTTACTGCCATATTCAAGTTTATATGGAGTGGCGGAATCCCATTTTAAACTACCGATATGTTGTTCAAATTTTGCTTTGAAATTTTCGAATGTGGTAAGAGGTTTCCCCCTGGAGTTCATTTTTATATATAAATCATCAGTTAGCTTAAATTCTTTCAAATTTAAGAATAGAAATGTAACCACCGGATTTTTTTCATCTATTAAACGGCTAAAAAACTCAGGCTTGCCGAAAAATTTAACATGAATGGAATCCAACATTGTAAGCATCGACTGAATAGTGGGATCATTTTCCCAGGAAAGATAATACCATCCTAAATCCTGGATCGTTTTTGACAGACTATTTTTTTTGTTTTCGTCTGACGCTAAAAGAGCATTCATATCAATATCATTTAACATTAATGCATCACAAAACTCCCTGGAACTTGTACGGGTTTCGTATGTAAATTTTGATTTACCATCAATTGTCAAAGCAGCTATTAATATGGCCATATTACCTGAAATATTAGCCAAATACCAATGTAACAGAAACAAGGTAGTGAGGCGTTGCTGGCCGTCTAAAGGTATAAATCTTGCATGGCCATTTTTTATGATGCTACCATATACAAAATCTAAATCTCTGTTGGGTTTATTCTCTTCAAGATAGTTGAATAATGCTTCGAGAAACATTTCTCTCACCTCTAATGTAGATTCCCGACCTTGTGCATAATCACGCTGTATAATTGGAATTTCCACATGAAAGTTTTTCCCTTTCACATCAAAAAGGTTAAAAAAGGATAAACGTTCGCCGGACTGAATAATTTCTGGAATAGTGCTCATGGTTTATTTTTGAAGAGGTAAATACTGTAATAATGTTTGTTTTATTGAAGCTAAGTAATCTTTGGCATCGCTGTCTTTCCAATACATTACATCGCCCATTTTTTTGCTATAGAATTTTAGAAATAAATTCTTTGTACAAATAGGGATAAAAACTCCATTCTTATCATTTTGAATAATTGTTTTGCGCTTGATAGGAAACATTGCATTTTTGTAGCTCCTGTTTGTGGCTGCATCCAGAAGTGCCAAATTGGAAATATTGTCTTTATCATTCACGGCATTCTCCTGAAAGTAGACAGTTAATTCGTCGTAAAGCTTCTTAAATGTTTCATCTTCAATTTTATCAGCATCAAGTATTTTGATGAGTCTGTGACAATACAATTTGTGATCTTCAGACAAGGAATCTGCAACTTCCGACTGTACCTCTTTTTCCGTTTTATCAGTACCAATAACTTCATTATTAGTATAACCAATTTCGCCAGTAAAATATTCCAGAATATCTTTTGCCCAGTCCTTTCGTGTAATTGCGTTTATTTGTTTGTCAGTTTGCGAACGAACATGTTCTATATCCCAATCTTCAT
>JBBQQP010000359.1:0-3581 GCA_038215675.1 Chitinophagales bacterium
ATCGTACCATCTTTATCAACCATCATTAAACGGTAAAAATTATTTCCTTGCCGGGGTTCCGCCACGGTAAAACTATACGTAGCGCCGCTACCGGGGCCTCCTTTGGGAGTTGTATTTCCTACAGTTACAAAATCTCTTCCATTGGCCGAACGTTGCACTTCAAAGCGACTGGTATTGATCTCAGATGTGGTGACCCACTTAACCAGGTGCGTTGCAGCGGCAGCTTCTGCACTAAACGACAACAAACTCACTGGCAGCGGTCCTAATGGAATGAAAACGGCACTCCAGCCATCACCTCCACCGCCATAAAAAATTGAATTGGAAAGAGCAAGATTCCCACTTTGTGTAAAACCATCGCCTGCACTTCCAAGAAAGATGTTATTGGAAATACTGTTGTTGGTTTGTGTAGCGAATCCATCTCCATTACCGCCACTAAAAATGGTATTGGACAGGGAATTGTTGGATACGAAAGATACACCGCCTCCCACCCCTCCCGTAAAAATTGTGTTGGATTGAGCGTTGTTGGATACGAAAGAAACACCGTCTCCAACACCGCCTTTAAAAATTGAATTCGATAAACTGTTGTTGGAAGCGTTGCCAAATCCATCACCCGCATTTCCCAAAAAAATATTAACTGCGGCGATAGCAAATGCTTGTGTATGGCTTCCATCACCAGCGCCACCAAAAAAAATATTGTTATTGGGCGGTTGTGCTTTTGCACCGAAAGCCGCCCAACCAAACAACATAAGTAAAATATATTTTTTCATGTAATTATTTTTTAGCACATCCTTCAATATTGACGGTCATGCACGTTGTATAAATCAACTATTCGCCGGTTCTTGCTCCGCGGCCTCCGGATAAACCATTAACGGTACTATAGTCGATCGGGCTACCGCTTCGGTCGCTCACCTGTAAACTGTTAGGCTGTGAAGCATACCCGCCACCTCTTGCCACAGTGCCAGAAGCATTTGCAATAGAAGGCCATCCAGAAGTATTTGCTTCTATACTTGCGCTCACCATACCATCGCCATGTGCACCCGTATATCCTCTGCCGTCGGTATTACCTGCAAAAATTACCAACTCCTGCACATTACCGCTCATTTCCATGATGCCATAAAAAGTAGCCCCCGCCTGCGTACGGTTAGACGTAGTAGTGGCCAATGCTCCACAGCGAATAATCGCATTTCCTGTTCCAAAATAAGCAGCGTTACCATTCGTCCAGGTTTCTGTGCTGGTACCAATATTTTGCCCGGCAGAAACAACTGAAATAGTGGTGTTGCCCCATGCAAATTCTAAAGGAGAGGGGGTATTATTGCCACCACGACAAGCTTTCTCATATTCAAATTCCGAAAGCGGGCGCATCGCAGCCCAATCTAACCAAGCCAGCATATTTATTGGAGAGAATGAACTTGCCGCTCTTTCTGGTTCTGTAACCGTCATAGCAGGCACACTACCAGCTGCGCCAATGTTGTTGCGCAAATTGGCACTGGTTTGATCAAGGGTATTTAAAAAATCAAGGTGTTGTTGTCTGCTAAATTCATATTTCATGGTCCAGAAAGCCCTAAAGCCTTTTGGATAAGCAGCAGGTATAGAACCTGAATTTAAAAAGTTAGCGCTTGCAGATAAATTCCCGGCAGTCAGACCACAAGTGATGCTGTTTTCACTAGTAATCGGATACCACGTGTTTACAGCGCCATCTCTAAATTTATTGGTTTCTGCAGACGCATTCCCGAGATTGAATGGGCTCTGTGGCAAATACACCATCTCCACTGCGTATACTTTAATTTCTACGTTTTCATTGTCTAACACTCCATCCGCTCCATAATTCCAACGGATAGCGGCATTTGTGTAATTGACATCTCCTACACCGTCAGCACTCCTATACATAAAAGCCCCTTTGCCATCAGCCGAAGGTTGCACAGTACTGCCCGCAGGCGCCGTTTGCCCTGTAGCATTGATTGTGGCATGTAACCATACCGAAGTACTTTGTTTACGGTACTTCACAAAAATCCAGCAGCCATCGTAATTAGACTCGTTGGTGCTGGTGCGCCAACTATTTTTCCAATTGATGCTGAATTGCGCATTGTTAAAGTGGGTCGACAATGCGCCGGCTGTGCTTTGGTTGATCAGCGAAACGCTCGTTACCAACACATCGTTGGCCTTTGAAAGATTGACCAGGCATAATAGGCTGGCGAAACATACAATGATTTTTTTCATAATGAAGATAATTTTTATAAACACAAATTTATCTTCTTCACAGCCTCGCCCTATACCCTCCGTAGGGTATTTTTGGATAGGCCGAGTTATGGCAAAATATGATTTTCGAATGCCCGCTTCAAAAACGGAATTATCTTGCCGGCACCAGTTTTTTAATTGCCATTGCCTTCTTCAACAAAAAAGGGATGCCAAAAATTACATGCGCAGAGTCGGCAAAGTCATCAATGTTTAATGATGTGTAAGAAATGTTTTAGAATCAGTTACGAAGTTAGGTGAAGCGGCAACCTGGTGGAATTTGAAAACGAGCAAGCCTGTAATGGACACCTGGTAAAGTGCAACCAAAGCAAACAAAGTCCTTCCTTTATTGCGCAAAACTCCATGCAGCTGCTGTGCATTTCAGCCCGGGAATATGTCCTGTTCTTGCGGTTCTCTAAATCCAAACGCAGATTTCTGAAATGTCTTTTCTTTTTAAATCCGGGACCCAACATTCTTCTGCAGGATAGCCAACAGGAGTTAGTAAAAAAGGTTTCTCATTTTCAGGGCGGTGTAAAATTTTGGATAAAAAATTCATTGGACTTGGTGTATGCGTTAATGCAACCAAACCAGCATCATGAATTGCAGTTAGCAAAAATCCGCAGGCTATACCGCAGCTTTCAGTCACGTGATAATTTTGATGTTTGTGATTCTTGCTGTCGACTTCATAACTTCTTTTAAAAATAACAATCAGGTAAGGGGTGGTTTCTAAAAATGGTTTATGCCAATCTGTTCCTATCGGCTGCAGATCCTTAAGCCATTCATCTTTCATCCTTGTTTCATAACTTTCTTTTTCTTCTTTCTCGGTTGCCATGCGGATTTGCTTTTTCACGTCCGGATTTTTTACCACACAAAATGTCCAGGGTTGTTTGTGAGCGCCTGAAGGTGCCGTAGATGCAGAAAGAAGGATGTTCTTAATTATATTTTCAGGGATGAATTTATCCGAAAAATTTCGAACGGTTCTGCGTGTGTTCATCCATTCCAAAAAAAGCTGGCAACGGGTGTCCGTTTCATGATTGTCATAAGTTTTTTGTGTAGGAAACAAAAGGGAAGTTATCAATGAGTTTTTTTTGCATGTTGATTTATGGTTAGCATTTTATTTTTGAATAATGCCCGGCGTTTTCAATTACAGGAGTTTTGGGACGGTGTTGCCAGCCCTGCCTTCTACCGAAGGTAAATTGGAAACCTAAAATACATCTTTGAAACCGAAGCGCTGTTGAAAACTTCCGGGCAATGACTACAGCTGCCATGGTGCTTTTGTGTAAGTTTAAATTGTCTGCTCTTACTTGACTATATAAGTTGTTATACGGCGTTTTTCTCCTTTCTATACC
>JBBQQP010000360.1:0-3578 GCA_038215675.1 Chitinophagales bacterium
ACCCCTTGCACCCAATTTGTACTCCAATGCTTTTTCAACCATAAAATCGTACACAGCTTCTTCAAATTTCAATGCAATACCTTCTATTTCAAACAAGCGGGTAAACTGCTTGATTAAGGCATTTTTTGGTTCGGTTAAAATGTTGCGCAAAGTAGGTGCATCTAATGGGTTCAGATAAGTGATAACAGGCAAACGACCCAACAATTCCGGTATTAAACCAAATGTTTTTAAATCAACGGCGTTGATAAACTGCAACAAATTCTTTTGTTGAAACTCCTGCAACTCTTTATTTACGCTAAATCCAATGGCATGTGTATTTACCCGGCGGGCAATAATGCGATCAACACCATCAAAGGCACCTCCACAAATAAAGAGTATATTGGAGGTATTAACTTTTACTAATTTTTGTTCCGGATGTTTACGACCTCCCTGTGGTGGAACCAATACCTCTGTACCTTCCAATAACTTTAAAAGACCTTGTTGTACACCTTCTCCGCTTACATCCCTTGTGATGGATGGGTTATCGCTTTTGCGGGCTACTTTATCAATCTCATCTATAAATACGATTCCTTTTTCAGCCGCTGCCACGTCATAGTTACAGGCTTGTAACAGGCGACTCAGCATGCTTTCCACGTCTTCTCCTACATAACCTGCTTCAGTAAAAACGGTTGCATCTACAATGGCGAAAGGAACGTTCAACATACGGGCAATTGATTTTGCCAGTAAGGTTTTACCTGTTCCGGTTTCGCCCACCATGATGATATTGCTCTTTTCAATTTCTACTTCATTTTCAACCTTTTGGTTTAAACGCTTATAGTGATTGTAAACAGCTACTGCCAAAATTTTCTTGGCATCGTCCTGCCCGATTACATATTCATCTAAAAATTTCTTAATTTCTATCGGCTTCTTTACTGAAAGCTTGTGATTGCTACCACCGCTTTGTTTGGCATCCGGGTAAATCATCAATTCCTGGCCGATTATTTCCTGGGCATGCTCTACACAGTTTTCGCAGATATGTCCCTCCTGACCAGCTATCAAAATCTTTACCTCATCGCGACTTCTGCCGCAGAAAGAACAATGTAATGTTTGTTGTTTTGCCATTATTAACCTTTTATTCGCCCGGTGTTTATTTAAAAGTGGACTGCAAAGATAAGCAACCCTTTACAGAACGCTACTTTGCAGACAAGATATCAATTAAA
The DNA here is from genome assembly GCA_038215675.1 of Chitinophagales bacterium. GTDB lineage: Bacteria > Bacteroidota > Bacteroidia > Chitinophagales > Chitinophagaceae > Ferruginibacter. Next base: position 1,200 of record JBBQQP010000360.1, read on the forward strand.
AACGTTGCAGCATTAACAATTATAGTGCAATTTGAAAACTACACAAATTTTCTGCCTGCCACCAACAGATGTTTTTGCAATACTTGCTTCAACTGCTGCTTCACAATAGCTCCCATCGTTTTGCACTTGGAGAAACGGGTAGTTTCGAAATGCTCATTAAGCTCATTCCGCAACATATTTATCTTGTAATTTTCGGATATATCATCTTTTATAATGGTATTGACCAATTGCATCAATTGTTGACGGTACAAAATAATTCTTGCTGCCATAGAATTAAACTCAATTTGCTGGGTTGCTTCTATATCAGCAGGTGTGAGATTTTGCAGTACCAGTTCCACAAAATCTATATTTTCTTTATAGAATTGCGGCAGATAATAATTTTTCCTTCCTTCGTAGCATTGCTGGTCAAAATCAATTGCACGCATTCGGTATTCGATGTGCCCATCGATGGCGATGGGATTTACTACAAAGTTATAGCTACGCATATCGCCCAGCAACCGTGCAAAACAGCTTTCGTTGAATTGAACAAAGGCTTTGGAAATGGCAATTTTATCTTTTGAGGTCAACTGCATTTCCTGTTGTATAAAAAGATCTCCAGGTGTCCCTTCAATGTGTGCTTCAACCAAAGTATTTTGATGGGAAAGGAAGTTGATCGGATTGTGAGTGAGCAAATGTTCCAATTCCAGTCCATAAATCCGGGAGGCATCCGCCTGTTTTACATAAAAAAAATCATACTGGTCTTTATCCCTGTCAATGATTTTTATACGAAATGGGATGCTGTTACCATATTCACAAAAGTCAATTCGCTCAATATCAAAGTTTTTTCCGGGCGCCAGGATGGCCCTGTTTTTTAGAATGATATAGGTTTCTATCAGTGCTTTCTTAAGTGTTTCCCTTTGGCTGGGTTCGTACACTGCATTTTCCCAATGAGTCCATTTTCCTTTTTTGTCTTTTAAGGAATCAGCATAACTGTAATTTGCCAAATCTGTATAATGTATAGGTATTTCAACATCTCTGCCATAATACTTCAAATATGCCTGGAATGAATCGTTTACCGGGAATGCATCTTTCTGCATCATCGGGCTATAGGACTCGGTACTATATTTTGCATTTATGATTTCATGAAACTGCATGTTGCAAAGGTATTCAGTTAATTAAACCAGCAATAAAAAGGCCCCAAAGGATGGGGCCAATTATAGTATTCAATAAATATGCTATTATAATTTATCCACCACACCATCAACAATGCCATAAGTAACCGATTCATTTGAATCCATCCAATAATCACGGTCAAAATCCTTCATCACTTTTTCATATGTTTGGCCGCAATTATCCGCTAGAATTTTTGCACCCATTTGTTTTATCTTCAATATTTGGACTGCCATAATTTCCAGATCGGCACTTACACCCTGTCCGCCACCACTTGGCTGGTGAATCATTACCTGGCCACTCGGGAAAATAAAACGTCTTCCTTTGGCACCGCCACTTAATAAAATACTACCCATACTTGCAGCCATCCCCATACATACTGTACTAACGGGCGAGCTAATCATTTGGATGGTATCGTAAATAACCATTCCACTGGTAACTACTCCACCGGGACTATTGATGTAGAAAGTAATTTCTTTTCCTGGATCAATTGCTTCCAGATAAAGCAGGCGGGCAGTAATGTCTTTGGCGCTTTTATCGTCTACAACGCCCCATAAAAATATTTTACGCTGCTCAATAAACTTCTTGTCAAACTGCCATCCGCTCATCATTTTTTCCATCGGATTTTCCGGCAATTCTTTTGGTGTTTCTTCTTCGTCATCGAAGCGTATTCCTTTGTTGTTATAATAAGTCATTGATAAAATTTTTGCCCTAAACCCCTGAAGGGGCTTAAGAAGCTGCTAACTTACATCCCTAAGATTTGGTTAACAGGGTTATTAATAATGTTATTACTACTGCTGTTTTAGTTATTTAATCTTTCTTTGCTTTGCGTGGATTGATGGTTAGTACTTCATCTACAATGCCATATTCTTTGGCCTCTGCAGAAGTCATCCAATAATCACGGCTGCAATCCTCGGCTACTTTTTCATAAGGCTGACCTGTGTGATGAACGATTACATCGTACAATTCCTTCTTAATTTTTTTAATTTCATTCACGGTAATTTCAATATCGCTTGCCTGCCCACCTGCGCCTGCACTTGGCTGGTGAAGCATAATACGGCTATGCTTTAGTGAAGTCCGCTTGCCAGGAGAGCCTGCACACATCAATACAGCTGCCATACTTGCTGCCATACCGGTGCAAATGGTAGCGATATCAGGGGTTACAAACTGCATGGTATCATACATACCCAATCCTGCATACACACTTCCACCTGGTGAATTGATGTACAT
>JBBQQP010000361.1:0-3528 GCA_038215675.1 Chitinophagales bacterium
ATGCCCGGCAGTTTTTTGTTCGTACATATTCACCGACCCGTTTACAAATTTCCAGTCTAGTGATGAACTTGAGATTGCAGTTTGAATTTTTAGTGTCTGTCCATTTGAAAAGTAAATGCATGCTAAGAGTGTAGCAATTAAAAAGTTCCTTTTCATTTTAGTTATTTAGGGTGAAGTATATTTTTATAAGCGTCATTAATTGCCAACACGAGATCAGGAAATTTCCCGATACAATAACAGGCAATTTTACATAAAATAACGTTTTTAAAACGGTGCACCCGCAGCTACCCGCCTAAACATCATTAAAGTGCATAAAAAAAGCTATGCAACAATAAATAAATATTCATTGCATAGCTGGTTAAAAAATTCCAAACAAGCTTGTAAGGCAGGTTTAGTAAATTATCCTTCCCCATCAACAAAATCATTACGAAATCAAAAGGGGAACTTTTGGATCGTCGGTTTTTCGGACAATACGTTAATATATCTTTCCCGGCCTAATTTATATTTTTACCTCCCTGGCCTGTTTCTTTTTAATACACGAACTTGTTTATAAACTCCCAGGTTCTGCCGTCTATAACATTTGTAAAACCATTTTGTTCCATAAAAGATTTCGCCTTGCTGCTTCTACCACCACTGCGACAAAAAACCACAATGTGTTGCTTTTTTTTAAACTGTGCCAATTGATTGGGAATGGTATCCAACGGAAATTAACAGATCCCTTCAAACGCCCTTCTGAAAACTCACCGCGAGTTTTAACGTCTACTACAAAGTTGCTTTGGTTAACGATGGTTTGCAAGTCGCCTGTGCCGCTGCCGGCAAATAACGGATTAAAAATATTAAATAGTTTATAGATTTTTTAAACGGCGAATTTTTTAATTACACTCACCAAATTTGATTTTTGAACCACCCCACTCTGCCGCCACAAGGGTTTGCCATTTTTAAATAATATTAGCGTAGGCACGCCCTGTATCTGGTACTCCCCGGCGGCCTGTGGATTTTTGTCTACATCTACTTTTATGATCGTTGCGCTATCTCCTATTTCCAGTTTTACTTCTTTTAAAATGGGCGCCATCATCTTGCAAGGGCCACACCACTCCGCTGAAAAATCTACCAGAACGGGCTTATCGGATTGTATCATTTCGTTGAAGGTCATGATTGTAAATTTTTATTGTCTTTATCTAAAGTTGGTTGTTTGTTTTCCTTTTTAAACATGCTCAATAATAATGCCCCCATCATTGCCCCATAAACAGTGCTGTTAACGGGCTTCGACGTAATCATGCAGGTGCCGGAAGAACAGCCCGCTTGCTGCCAGTAAAAATAGCCGGCAATGGCTCCTAAGAATGCCCCGATCAAATACAATTTGTTGTTGTTAAACCACTTCTTCATACGTAATATCTTTTGTGTTATTGATGTCATTTTTTACCGGGATATCGCATCCGCCTGTTGCACAACAACCTACATTAAACAGCGGCATGCTTGTGAACAAGGCGCCTAAAATACCCATCGTCCAGTCTTTGGATATGACGGCCTGCACAATAATCGCAACTCCCAGGCCCAGCCGCAGCAAACGCATAAAATTCCATTTTGCCAATATTCCTTGTCTCATCGTACCGTTTTAATGATTGAATACTGCAAATGTAAAGTGTACCCGAAGGGCATTTGGTAACAAAGGTTACATTTAAGCCTCATCCTCCTTCTCCCTCTCCTGAAGGAGAAGAAGCGGTATTTCAAATCTTTAATAAACATTGGTACTTCCAAATCGGATTTTGATCTTTATTCAACTTAAACCGAATATTTCACAAATCTCCTCATTAACTTTCAATTTTAAAGGTGCTGTATTTCAGCCTGCTCCGATGCGGCAGAAGAGTTACAGAGGCGCAGCTTAAAGATGTAAAAAAAATACACGCCTGAATAACTCCCCGCTGGCTAGCGGGGATGGGGGCACAAAAAAAAGCCCGATATAAAATACCGGGCTTTAGTTAATCATCGAAACGATTGCACAAAATTGGATAACAACTTTAAGGCCTTGTGCAGCACTTTATTTTTTTCTTGGAAATTCCAGGGCTGCCTGTGCTGCGGCAAGTCTTGCGATGGGCACACGGAACGGTGAGCAGCTTACATAATTCATTCCTATACGGTGACAGAATTTAACGCTTTCAGCATCGCCGCCATGTTCACCACAAATACCTACTTTAAGGTTTGGTTTTGTGATGCGGCCACGCTCTGTACCAAATTTGATCAGTTCGCCCACACCTTCCTGGTCAATGGTTTGAAATGGATCATCTTCCAGAATTTTTTCATCCAAATATTTAGGCAAAAATCCGCCCACATCATCCCGGCTAAAACCAAAACTCATCTGGGTAAGATCATTGGTACCAAAGCTGAAAAAATCGGCTACGGTTGCCATCTGCTCTGCCATTAAAGCGGCCCTTGGTATTTCAATCATCGTCCCATAGAGATAAGGTATCTTTTTCAGTTTAGTTTTCTCCAACACTTCTTTGTACACCCTTTCTACAATTGATTTTTGATGTATCAGCTCATTGACCGTACAGGTAACCGGTACCATAATTTCAGGGAAAGCTTTTTTACCGGATTTTAATATTTCGGCGGTGGCTTCAAATATCGCCCTGATCTGCATTTCTGTTATTTCGGGATAACTAACGCCCAGCCTTACCCCACGGTGACCCAGCATCGGATTATTTTCATGCAACGCCAACACCCTTCGTTTCAAAAGGCTCATGCTGATGCCGAGTTCCTTACTCAACTGGTGCAATTTTTCTACATCGTGCGGCACAAATTCATGCAAGGGCGGATCCAGTAAACGCATCGTTACCGGAAAACCGTTCATGGTTAGTAAAGTAGCTTTTACATCCTTTTTTACATATTTAGCCAACTCGTTTAGCGCTACTCTTCTTTCCTTTTCGGTTTTACTTACAATCATTTTGCGCAACAGAAAGAGTGGTTCTTCGCTGCCTTCGCCATAGAACATATGCTCTGTGCGAAATAAGCCAATTCCTTCTGCACCAAACTTTAATCCCTGTGCGGCATCACCCGGTGTTTCTGCATTGGTGCGTACACCCATTACCTTGGTTTTATCTACCAATTTCATCAGGTTTTTGTAAGCAGCATTTTGATCCAGATCTACATCCACCAACGCCATACTTCCGAGGTAAACAAGGCCCTTTGTTCCATCTAAACTTAACCAATCGCCTTCCTTAATATACGTGCCATCATTGGCTTTAAACGATTTGGTTTCGCCATGTATTTCAATATCATTGCAACCAACAATGCAGCATTTACCCCAGCCTCTTGCAACCAATGCAGCATGAGATGTCATACCACCTTTAGTTGTGAGGATTGCCTGAGATTTATGCATACCATCCACATCTTCCGGCGAGGTTTCTTCTCTTACCAAAATAACTTTTTCACCTTTGCTTGCCCATTCTACGGCATCATTAGAAGAGAATACCACACGGCCTTTTGCACCACCTGGTCCGGCAGGCAAACCTTTTGCAATTGGCCTGGTAA
>JBBQQP010000362.1:0-3481 GCA_038215675.1 Chitinophagales bacterium
CATGATTTTATCATGCAGCTTGATTGGAACAACGATTCCAAACAATTCACTGCATTTAAAAAATTTGTACACCGCACATTCAATGAAACGGATCTTTTGCACCTGCTCCATTTTTTACACCATCATTATTCAGTTAAAGGGGAGCAGAGTCTTGAAACTGCTTTTACTCAATGGATGAGTCCAGAAGATGAAACCGTTGAAAATGCGTTGATTGGTTTTCATGAATACGTATTTGGATATGATGCAGATGCCAGTGAAGAAAAACATTGCCGCAAACATATTGCCACACCTTCCAAAAAATCGGCCTGCAAAAGATTGAACATGTATCTACGATGGATGGTACGAGACGATCATAAGGGAGTGGATTTTGGTATTTGGAAAAAAATCTCAAAGTCGCAGCTTATTTGCCCGGTGGATGTGCATGTATCAAGAGTAGCAAGAAAATTGAAACTGCTTAAGCGTAATCAAAATGATTGGCAATCTGCCATTGAACTTACCGCTTACCTTCGCACGTTAGATAATAAAGATCCTGTTAAATACGACTTTGCTTTATTTGGATTGGGGGTGATGGAACAGTTTTAAAGCTGCTGATTTTATGTGAATAGTGAACCGAAAGCTGTACGATTGTAAATTGTGAATTGTGAATTGTACAGGATGAATTGTCAATGGTGAAAATTTAGCTACACTACCAGATGGATTGCACTGCATTGTTAATCTCTAATCCAAAATTAAAATGAACAATGAAACGCTTGTTAGAGAAATCAACAAAAACATGGCTATTTTCTTACCCGATGAAATTTCATTGGATGAATTACAAAAACGGCTGGGTATTTTCGTGAATGAGTTAATACAAACCGATTTTCAGAAACTAATCATGCTGCTTTACCGGATTGATGTAAGCGAATTAAAACTAAAGCAACTCTTACAATTGCAGCCGCAGGAAAATGCCGGAGACATTATAGCCGCATTAGTCATTGAGCGGCAACTGCAAAAAATAAAAACCCGTCAGCAATTCAGGCAACAGAATGATCTGTTTGATGAGGAAGAAAAGTGGTAGTCCGTTATGCCGCCGGTTCCTTTTTACGATGGGATAAAAACATTAAATCGCTTGTTTTTTCTTTATCCTCCTTTTCGTTTTTCAAATCGAACATAGTACCAAATACATGGTCCCACAGCGTTGAACTTACGCCGTATCCCTTACCCTGTTCCTTGTAATGATGCAGATGGTGATTGCGCCACAATGGCTTCATCCATTTAAAAGGCGGATGCCAGGCATGGATGGCGTAGTGCATCGTACCATACATCAAATACCCAAGCATAAACCCCGGAAAAAAGGCGAATACGCCTCCAGTGTTACGGAATAAAGATGCAAAAAAATACATAGTTGAGAAAAATAGCGTTGCCAGAATAATACCAGGTACCGGCGGCATAAACAAACGCTGCTTATCCTTCGGGTATTCATGATGGTTACCATGAATCAGGTAAACAATTTTGGTCGATCGCTCACTTTCTGGCATAAAATGAAAAGCAAAACGGTGTATCATATATTCGAAAAATGACCAAAAAACATCCCTGTCAAAAATATCAGGAAGATCCTATCAGCACGTATTTCAAATCTTGCCCTGCTATAATAAAGCACAAAGAAAATCATCTGACTGTACGATGTCCAAATTACAAGTAGATGTGTTTTAGTCTGGTATTCCAGGTAATGGCTTTTGAATAAACGGGCCTGTCCATTATTTTGAATTTTGTCGAATTTCCTGGTAGTGTAAATTAAATAGTAAAATTAGTAAAAACATTAATAAATGAAAGCGTATCGTTCAATGCCTGATCCATATTTTATGATTAATTTTAACGGCTATAATACTATTTATGAAATTAGTAACCTACTTAAAAGACGGCCAGGATCAGTTAGCGTTATACGTAGACGGTAACTTGTATGATACCGATCTTTTACACCCCGATTTGCCCATCAGCATGGCCATGTTTTTAAATTATTGGGATGATGTATTTCCGCTGGCTAAAATGGCAGAACAAAAAATTAAAGAAGGATTGGTAAGAAGTTCCTTAGCAAAACCGCTTACTAACGTTGATCTGCTAGCGCCGATTCCTCATCCCAGTAGTTGCAGAGATGCCTATGCTTTCCGGCAACATGTAGAAACCGCAAGGAGAAATAGAAAAGTTCCAATGCTAACCGAATTTGAACAGTATCCTGTTTTTTACCTGACCAATCACAACAGCATACAAGGCCCGGGAGAAATTGTGTGTATGCCGGATCATTTTCACAAACTGGATTTCGAACTGGAAGCTGCCATCGTAATTTGCAAGCCGGGAAGAAATATTCCGGCAGCTGAAGCGGATGAATACATCGGGGGATTAATGATCATGAATGATATAAGTGCAAGAACACTTCAAATGGAAGAAATGCTCCTGAACCTGGGCCCTGCCAAAGGAAAAGATTTTGCTACCGTTATTGGGCCCATGCTGGTAACATTAGATGAGCTGGAAACATATGAGTCCGCCTGCAAAGAAAATCACACGGGCAAAGCATGGAACCTTAACATGAAATGCTCCGTAAATGGCATTCCTGTTAGCTCCGGTAATTTAAGTGAAATGACCTGGACCTTTGCTGAAATAATTGAGCGCTGCAGCTATGGTGTTCAATTATTTGCTGGTGATGTAATCGGCAGTGGCACGGTAGGCACAGGTTGCTTCTTAGAGCTGAATGGCACCGGAAAATTAAACGATCCTGACTATACCGAACAGTGGCTACAGGAAGGTGATGTGGTGGAAATGGAGATAGATGGACTGGGGGTATTGACCAACACCATTGCAAAAGACGAAAGTGATTTCTCAATTTTAGCATTGAAGAAAATATGAAAAGTATACGGTTAAAAGATTGCAGCATGACCGACCTTCAAGGTTATTTGCAATCAGCCATTGCACCTAGGCCCATTTGTTTTGCATCTACCATCAACAAAGAAGGCAACATCAACTTAAGCCCATTCAGTTTTTTCAATTTGTTTTCTTACAACCCGCCCATGGTGGTGTTTTCCCCCGTAAGAAGCGGCAGAGATAATACTACCAAACATACCTTGGAAAATGTGTTGGCAGTTCCGGAGGTCGTGATCAATATTGTAACCTTTGATATGGTTCAGCAAATGTCACTCTCGAGTTGTGAGTTTGCAAAAGATACCAATGAATTTGATAAAGCTGGCTTTACCATGCAGGCGGCCACCCTGATAAAACCACCCATGGTAAAAGAAAGCAAAATAAAACTGGAGTGCAGGGTAACCGAAGTAAAGCCATTGGGCGAGCAGGGTGGTGCAGGCAATTTAGTAATAGCAGAAGTGCTGATGATTCACATCGATGAAACTGTTTTAGGTGAAGCCGACAAAATAGATCAAACAAAACTACAGCTTGTAGCAAGGCTGGGTGGCAATTGGTACTGCAAAGTGGATGAAAGTAATTTATTTAAAGT
>JBBQQP010000363.1:0-3479 GCA_038215675.1 Chitinophagales bacterium
TACATTATTTTCGTAAAAGTTGGGGTGTATCAGGTTTTATCAGTTGGAATAAAGGGTTGCTGATGAAGGTTCCATTCCCCTCAATGTATGCAGACAGGAACGATCTGAGGATGTTTACATTTGGGGCACATTTTTATTCAATATTCAATAGCAGAAAATTCTCCTACACTGCCGCAAACAGTATGTCGAAGCTGCAAACAAAAAGCAAGGGATCATTGATAATTATGACAACCCCCTTATTCAGAAAGTTATCTACAAAAATTAGTATCATACCCGATTCTTTGCGGAAATATCATTTTAATGGCGCCAATGACCCATACAGAAGTTTACAATTTATTTCGCTCCAATGCAGGCCTGGTTATATCTACAATATTATTTTTAAAGAGGGTAAATATTTTTTTGCGCCAGCTTTTTATGCTGGTGCCGGTGCAGAGTTGAATACATTTAAATCAGATAAGCAACAACATACCGACCTTAACCTTTCAACAGGATACAGAATGAAAATTACCACGGGAATTAATAGTAACAATTACTATTTGAGTCTTGAATATTTATTGGATAATACTACCACTTATCTTAATAAAACAACTATTAAAAACACCTATACAGAAGTAAGCTTAAATGTGGGCTTTCGTTTTTGATTGCATTAAATTTCTTTTGGACTGATGCTGTATATTTTTTGCAAGTAATCTGCAAGGGCTTGTGGTACTGCAATATATCGAAGGATTCAGATTTGCTTTAGAAGGTAGTATCCTGAGAAAGTAAAGGGTAATTGGTTACACGAAAATATTTTACCACGGATTGTACGAACGAATATCCTCAACAATCTTTTTATTAAATGCATCGCTTTTAAAGATATTGTTATAATGAAACGGAAAAATTTTAGACAAGCATACGCATAATCCAGGGGCTTTGCAGACGGAAGCTATACCGGTCTTGAGTTGTATCTTTATTCAGTCGAAAATATTTTAAGTAGTGCATCCACTTATCCAGGATTATCAACTAAGCATGTAAGACAAATCATAATTTTTACAGCACAGGATACAGGACTTCCCTAATCGCATATTTGTGAAAATGCCCATGGTTTCCCGGATGTCAGAAAGAATGAATCAACCAGTCATTTAATAAGTTATCTAACGAGTGATTTTATAGGAGAATCTTCGCAGCTTTAGTTATTTTAACTGGCTTGCAATTTCCTTTTCTGCTGCAATTCCATCTCTGCGCCATACCTGTTTGCCATCTTTAAAAAGTATAAATACTGGCAAAGCTGTTACACTGTATTGTTTTAAAATGTCTTCATCTTTGCCGCCGTCCACTTTAAACAGCGTAAATTTATCCGGATTATTTTTTTGAAGATTTTTTAATACCGGCTCCATTTTTTTACATGGCGGGCACCACTCAGCACCAAAATCAACCAACACAAACTGATCGCTTTTGATGGCCATGTTAAACTCATCTATACTCATTTGTTTTGCATCCGATTTGCCTTCCACTTTCTTGTTGGCTGCTTTCCACGCATTGATACCACCTTTAAGTTCAAACACTTCTTTAAATCCCATTGCTCTCATCTTTTCAGCAGCAGCTTCACTTCTGCCTCCGCCCAGGCAATAAATATACACTGGCTTATTTTTATCAATAAATCCAATCCTTCTCGAAAACTCATCTTTATCTTTCCAGTCAGCCAGCAATGCTCCCTGCAAATGTCCACCTGCGTATTCTACTGGTGTTCTAACATCCAATAGCTGAATAGAATCCTTACCGGCAAGCTCATATTCAAATTCAGTGGTAGTCAAACTGGTTTTTACCTGTGCCTGGCATAAAAAAGAGATGGCGGTAAAAGATAGCAAAAATGATAAACGGGAAATATTTTTCATAAAAAAATTTGTGCGCAAGCTACAAACAAAAAGCCATTTACTTTTTGGTGAATGGCTTTTTTAAAGTTAAAATTCAATTTAAAGTGGAGAGAGATATTGCGCATAAGCATATCCTTCTTCACCATCATTTGTTCTTACTTTCCACCAGCTGTCATCTGTTTTTTCCACCAACGTAACCACCTCTCCATGGGCTGCCTTTCCAACGATTTCGCCTTCGGTAGTAGGCGTACTCCTGATATTTAAATTGGTAGAGTCTGTGGTTACTTTCAATTGAGCACCTGCGTCTGCTTTGATATCAATATTCATCATTAGATCGCCGCTTGCCATCGATGGGTCAATTTTGTTGTACAAGGCCCAGAGTGCGTCATAATCAGCTGTGCTTTTTGCGGTGCCGCTTACATGCAGTACACCATTTTGTTCTGCTACTGCCAAGTTTGCTACGCCCAATGTGGAGGCGGATTGTATCAACTCAGCATATTTTTCCTGAACTGCCATTTCTTATTATTTAAGGAGTGATTATATTTATTATTTGTCTGTCAATTTACTTACGTCTGATTTCACTTTAGCAGCAGAAAGCATTTGCATAATCTTCATCCTGTCTGCCTTAGTTACCATACCTGAGAGCACTGCTTTGTCTTCTACAAATTCAACCGTAACTCCTTTAATGTCTTTCAAACCATCTTTTACTTTTTGTTGGGTAGCATCGTCCAGCATGGTAGTCATAGAAGCGGGCGGTGGCGGTGGCGGTGGGGGAGGTGCCATAATCGTTAAATTGTTGATCACAGATTTTACACCCTTAACATCCTGGGCAATCTTTTCGCAATCTGCCTTACAGCTTTCATCTTTGCATTCACCCGTTAACGTTGCAACGCCATCTTTTATGTCTACCATAGCGCCCGTCATATCAGGCTTTGCTTTTAGCTGTGCTTCTACTGCAGTTTTTACGTCTGCATCTTTGGGGGTACAGCTTACAAAACCAATTGTTGCTGCAATGGCAATTGCCATTAATAATTTGTTCATTTTCATGTTAAATTTTTTTAGATTAAAATCGTTTATTAAAGAAAGGTTAAGGTAAATCATTATGCATTCTAAACCAATGCTTTTGTGATCATTTCTTTATACATAACAAAAAATATTACAGAAAAACAAAGTGGCCCAACAATCAAATTTTAATAAAACCCGACTGACTGCGTCAAGCAGAAAGGCTTCATCGGCAAATATGATTTTGTTATTAACTTTTTTTAATAAAAAGGATTAATAACCACTCTTGTACAGCGAATCTTTGGGCAGGTTTTTAACTTTATTTGTAATCTTAAAATACCCTGTGGTTTATCAAATCAGTTTTTAAAAAATTGTTTAGTTTAAAGGGGCTCACCCTCTGAACATTCATCCGCGTTAAAATTCACCGCAACCTTTAACTGCTCCACAACATTAAAAATAATCGGGCACATGCTATAATACATCATAGTACCAAATAGGCGGCCGGTAAAATGTGGCTTATGCAAGTGCGGAAACTCACGGCATTCGGTGAAGCGATCTTCATAAATGCTACAGACACTACCACTCAAAAAATGGCAGGGAATGGTGTTCATGATCAACTGGCCT
>JBBQQP010000364.1:0-3448 GCA_038215675.1 Chitinophagales bacterium
ATATATCAAAGAACATCCAGGCCAAACCTGCTGCTGCTGCTGCTGTATTGGTTGTACCAAAAGCATTTACAGCCAATGGAGTAGCTCCTACTGCAGAACCTGCATTGAAACCAAACCAACCAAACCAAAGTAAACCAGTACCAATCAACACGTATGGAACGTTCGCTGGTGGAATTTCAGCTCTTTCTTCGTGTGATTTGCGACGCTTTAAAACCAACGCACCTGCAAGAGCGGCGCAACCCGCAGTAATGTGAACAACAGTACCTCCGGCAAAATCCCAGGCACCCATTTTTGCAAGAAATCCTTCCGGATGCCAGCTCCAATGTGCAACTGGCGCATATACCAATAAACTAAATAAAACTATAAAAACTACATAAGATGTAAAGCGAATGCGCTCTGCAACTGCACCAACTACCAATCCTGGAGTGATGATCGCAAACATTAATTGGAACAATGAAAATAATGTAAGCGGCATCGTATTAGCTAAAGGCCAGGCCGCATGGGATTTTACACCCTGGTAAAACAAAAATGTTCTTGGATCACCAATAAAACCTCCCAGAGAATCACCAAAACTTAAACTAAACCCAACTACAATCCACAAAACACCCACAATACCAGCAGCTACCACGCTTTTGATCATTGTAGAAATCACATTCTTACGGTTAACCATGCCGCCATAAAAGAATGCAAGTCCCGGAGTCATTAAAAAAACCAGTGCTGTTGAAATAAGCACCCAGACCATATCAGAAGTATTATATGCAGGATCATTGGGACCGGGAACGTAATCTGCTTCAGGTTTAACAAAGGCTGCTGCCAAGGCTAATACAATTAGTACCGCAAATGGTATAACTGATTTGGTTGTAAGTCTTTTCATTCGAATTGTTTTAAAGTTTGAAAAATATTATTTTTAATTTTAATATTAATGTTACATGGTAAAAGTAAGCGTTTTTACCATTAAAAATATTTTTCATACATATTTTATTTATCGTGTTATGTTTAATAAAATCTAATATAAACTTAAAAAGCAAAGATTATATTTACTTTTTGAGTAAAACACTGTATAATTTGTGTATAAATAACAATAATTTAAGATTTGATTTAATCCATATTTTTTTCGAATTTGAAGCAAAGAGATTAAAAATTTGTATTTTTTTTGAGAAATATTTTTTTTTGCTTTATTAAAATTTCTGAAAAAATTAAAAGCTGGCACCAAAAACATTTGAAATTAGGAGCTAGTGTTGCCTAAACTGACGGTTGGATAACTCAAAAGAATTAGAGGTATTTCCCAGAGGTACCTCTAAGATTGATACTGTAGACTACACTAAAAAATTGTGATGAATGACGGATTGGTAAAAATCAGTTTATTGATTATTTTGCTACTATTCATTTAATGAATCTCACGAAAAATAAAACTCATGATCCCCATATAGAAGTTGTCAAATCATTGAGGATAGTATTTTAATTCGCAGAATAATACAACTTAGTTTGACTATGTATGTAAATATTGATCGATAATCTGCTACTCAACCAATGCGATGCCCTGTTGTGATTGCAAATACCTTACGATAGGAAAAAGCAAAAAACATTTTATAGTTGATTGCGTGGAAGTAAAATATGAAAAAAAGGGGTGAGATTTCAAGTCTCACCCCCAATAATCGGATAATATAAAACATATTTGAACAGACAACAAACACAAACGCTTGCTAAGACAACTGATTCATTTAAAGATATCGTGCAATTGCATTACCATCAGCCGTTTCCAATAATGAATGCCCCATTAAATATTCATCCACCTTTTGCGCACAATCTCTGCCTTCTTTAATGGCCCATACCACCAGCGATTGCCCTCTGCGCATATCACCCGCGACAAAAATCCTGGAGATATTGGATTGATAATTCTTTTCTGTTGCTCTTACGTTGCCTCTTTCATCCAGTTCAATTTCCAGCTCGTTTACCAGACCTTCGTGTTGCGGATGAACAAACCCCATGGCCAGTAAGGCCAGTTCGCAGGGAACTTTTCTTTCGCTACCCTTAATTTCTACGAATTGAGCAGGGCGGTTATCAACAATTTTCCACTCCAAATCCACCAATATCAATGCTTTTAGATTTCCTTTTTCGTCACCAATAAACTCTTTGGTGGCAATCGCCCATCTCCGATCACAGCCTTCTTCGTGTGACGATGTTGTTTTGAGTACCATCGGGTAACTCGGCCAAGGCATATAATCGCTTCTTTGTACCGGTGGCTTTGGCATTAATTCAAATTGCATTACAGATGTTGCCTTTTGTCTATTGGAAGTACCTACGCAATCGCTTCCGGTATCTCCACCCCCTATCACGATCACATTCTTACCTGTTGCAAAAATATCTACTTCAGAAAAAGGAATGTCTTTATTCCGTTGGTTTTGTTGTTTTAAAAACTGCATGGCATAATAAACCCCATTCAAATGTCTGCCCGGAATCTCCAGATTTCTTGGGATGGTGCTGCCACCGGCCAGTACGATCGACTGGTATTCTCTTAATAAGTCACTGATACTGATATCTACACCAACATTGGCATTACATTTAAATATTACACCTTCTTCTTCCATTAATTTGATCCTTCTGTCAATCACCCATTTCTCTAATTTAAAGTCGGGTATACCATAACGTAGTAAACCACCGGGCTGATCGTCCCGTTCAAAAACGGTCACGGTATGTCCTGCAAAATTTAGCTGTTGGGCAGCCGCCAATCCAGCCGGACCGCTTCCTACAACAGCTACTTTCTTACCAGTTCTTGCAATTTGCTTATCAGCCTGCACATATCCCTTATCGAACGCTATTTCAATAATATGCTTTTCAATTTCTTCAATGGCGATTGCAGGTTGGTTAATGCCCAACACACAAGCTGTTTCGCAGGGTGCAGGACAAATCCTTCCGGTAAACTCAGGAAAATTATTAGTAGATGACAATATTTCGTACGCCTCTTTCCAGCTTCTACGATATACTGCATCATTGAATTCAGGGATCACGTTGCCCAAAGGACAACCGTTGTGACAAAAAGGAATACCGCAATCCATACACCTGGCGGACTGCTGGTTTAATTTTTCGTCCGTATATCGCTCAATGAATTCATTGTAATCATTTAGCCTTTCTTCCGGTACACGCCTGGTTGGAAGTTCCCTGTTAAATTCTAAAAAGCCTGTTGGTTTGCCCATATATACTTTGCCTCTCAAACGAGCGCATTTTTTTAAAGTAAATAATATTTTTAATTAACCGATTGATGTTGAAAAGCCAGGTAAACCTATTTTTTAAGTTCGCCTTTCAAAGTACCGGCTTGCTTTTGCAGTACTTTTTTGTAATCTCTTGGAAATACTTTTACAAAATTCTTTAGCTGGTTTTCAAAATCTTCCAACACAAATTTTGCAACATTGCTATTGGTATAATTAAAATGATTGCTAATCATCCTGAA
>JBBQQP010000365.1:0-3423 GCA_038215675.1 Chitinophagales bacterium
TCTAACTGTCCTTTTGCTTTTGCATCCGACAATTTTTTCAATTGCTTGGAAGATTTGATGTTATTACTTTTTTGATCGCAGTAATCGAGCATCATGCTTAAGGCATTTAGTTTCGCAACTTTTGACTCTTTGGCCGCAACCTTATTTTCCAATGTATATTTTGCAAGAGCCGCCATGTACACGCCAAAAAGTTCGTTGTTGTCACTGAACATTTTGCGTTCGGTTTCGCCAAATGCAAAAGAATAATCATTGGTGCCATTCATCCATTTACTCATAAATTGTAAGGCACTCGTCCGGTCTTTATTATCTTTCATATATGGAACTGATAACAGATAATTGGCAGTTTGCAGTACAAAGGGATCAGCAGCTTTATAATCAGCCGGCTTTTCAAGTTTTATAAGATCGAATGTAGGAAGGCTTTGAGCGCTTGCAAAAGTGTTACAAACTATAAAAAACAAAACGAATAGGTGTTTCATAAAAATTCTGCTTAAATGTGAAAGTGTGCAATTTCGGTCTTTTGGATAATAACTGTATTAAAAAAAACTTACTAACCAGTTGTGCGTTAAAAACTAAGTGTTCAGCACCTAAGCCAACGCATTCCATAAAATTTCCACGGGATGAAGTGCAGTTTTGTTGGTACCATCTTTTATCTGGTGTCTGCACGAAGTACCCGCAGCTGCTACAATTGTATCTTCTGAAAAACTACGAACTGCCGGAAATAACACCAACTCCCCTACTTTTTGTGATACTTCGTAATGCTCCGTTTCGTACCCAAAAGCACCGGCCATTCCGCAACAACCCGAAGGTATAAACTGTACCTGGTAGTTCTGTGGAATACTGAGCATGATATTGCTGTGATGCTGCGATGACAACACCTTCTGGTAGCAATGCCCGTGTACCGCAATTGTCTTTTTTTCCGTAGTGAACATATTTGACGGGATATGTCCTTTTTCAAATTCAGCCGCAATAAATTCTTCAATGGTGAACGTATACTTTGCAAGGTGCGCTGCTTTCTCTTTGTTTTCTTCATCTGCCAGATCAATGTACTCATCTCTGAATGTTAGCACAGTGCTTGGTTCTACGCCAACGATGGGCATGTTTTCGTTCACCACGGCCGACAGTAAACGGATATTTTGATTGGTTACTTGAGCCGCCTTTTTCACCATCCCCTTTGATAAATAGGTACGGCCGCTTTCCACATGTTCAGGCACTGTTACTTCATAGCCAAGCAGTTCAAGTAGTAGAATTGCTTTCTTGCCAATCTCCACATCATAATAATTGGTAAACTCATCGCAAAAGAAATTCACTTTTCTTCCGGTGTCAATATCATTTTTCATCCGTTTGCGCTGCCACGATAATAGCGTGGTGCCAGCGAGTAAAGGCATGGTTCTGTCGGGGTGAAATCCAACTATTTTACTCACTATTTTCCGAAGCGCAGGTGTGCCAAACACCAGGTTATAAGCCCATGGTGCGATAGAGGCCAATTTCATCTGGCTGGTAAAATTACCAATCAGTTTTGCCCGGAAGGGGATGCCATTTTTATCATAATATTGCTGCAGAAATTCGGCCTTCATCTTCGTAATATCAACACCCGACGGGCACTCTGTTTTACAGCCTTTACAACTCAGGCAAAGATCCATCACTTCCTTTATTTCCTCATGATTCAGCGGGTTTACATCTTCCGGATTACTTAAAAACTGGCGTAAAATATTTGCCCTGGCACGGGTGGTGTCTTTCTCATTGCGGGTAGCCATATAGCTGGGACACATGGTGCCACCTGTTATCTCCGTCTTTCTGCAATCACCCGAGCCGGAGCATTTTTCTGCAAGGCGCAACATGCTACCCTGCCCGGAAAAATCAAAACTAGTTTTTAACGGCAACGGCTGTTTGCCCACCTGCATACGGAGGTGCTCATCCATAGGCGGCGTGCCGGTAATTTTACCTTTATTAAAAATATTTTTCGGATCAAATAATTGTTTTACTTGTTTAAACAGGCCGTAGGTTTCCTTACCTACTACGGATGAAATATACTCTCCTCTTAAACGTCCATCACCATGTTCACCGGAGAGTGAACCGTTGTATTTTTTTACCAAAGCAACCGTTTCTTCCAATATATTCCGAAAGATTTGTACGCCTTCGTTTGTTTTTAAATTGATCATGGGTTCCACATGCAATTCACCTGCTCCGGCGTGGGCATAATAAGAAGCATTTACCTGATACTTCTCTAGTATTACCTGCAGATCCAGTATATATTCCGGTAATTCTTCCGGCGCTACTGCACAGTCTTCTATCAGATTTACTGGTTGAATATCGCCAGGCAAATTGCGTAGTAAGCCAAGTCCTGCTTTTCTTACATCCCATGCAAACCTGGTATCGTTATTAAACAAAACCGGGAATGCATAACCGTGCCCATAATTCTGTAAATCATCCACCAGTTGTAGGGCAAGTTTATTTACTTCCTCAAAACTTTCTCCCATAAATTCCACCATCAAAATAGCAGCCGGATCGCCTTCAATAAAGAAACAATTTTTATGGTACTCAGGATGCGCCCTTGTAAAATTCATGATGTACCGGTCCACCAGTTCCGAAGCCATCGGCTGGTGTTTCAGTGCAATGATATTTGCCCTCAACGCCTGGTCGATACTGGTGCAATGCACACACACAAGTGCAATGTCTTTTGGTGGCTGATCGATCAGCTGCAATTTAATTTCGGTAGTAAATGCCAGTGTACCTTCTGAACCTGCAATCAGTTTACAAAGATTAAAAAACTCACCGCCAGTGGTAAATGGCTGCATCGGCAACAGGCTGTCAAGGGCATATCCAGAATTTCTTCTTACAACAGATGCCTTGGGGAAATGCTGCTTTATCAGTAGCTGGTTGTTTTTGTCGGACAACAATGTTTGGAGTCCATTGTAGATTTCTTTTTTCAATCCTGTATGGTTGCCATCGTCAATATCCTCCGCTTTAAAAACAACCTCGCTGCCATCACTGAGCAAGGCATTTACTTCGAGCAGATTTTCCCTTACGGCGCCCCACACAATACTGTGCAAACCGCAGGAGTTGTTGCCCACCATTCCACCAATCATAGCCCGGTTGGCGGTAGACGTTTCGGGACCAAACATTAAGCCGAAGCTGCGCAAATGATTGTTGAGATCATCCCGGACTACACCCGGCTGCACCTTCACCCATTTCCCGGTTACATTTACTTCGATTATTTTATTGAAATGTTTGGAGATATCTACCACAATGCCATTGCCAACTACTTGTCCGGCCAGGGAGGTTCCGGCGGCTCTTGGGATTAAAGTGATGTCATTCTGACGGGCAAAATCAATCAACAATTTTAGATCGCTGACATTCTCCGGCAAGGCTACAGCCAGTGGTTTTTCCTGGTACACAGAAGCGTCGGTAGAATAGGCAAGCAGT
>JBBQQP010000366.1:0-3416 GCA_038215675.1 Chitinophagales bacterium
AGCCAGGCCGGGCCAATCATTAAAAACTGGATATCTTTTAGGAAAGAAGGTTTTTTGCCTTCTACTTTATGTCCATAAAACTGGCCCAACCAAGTAGATACAAATAAAATAACACACAATAACCAAAGCGGCATAATGCCGCTTTTTTCTATTAAATGACATATTACTAAACAGGCAATACCGAAAATCAACATCCCAACCCAAAGCGTTTTGCTTAAATAGAAATAATATAACACCACCAATACCATCACAATCATTGCAACATTCAACTGGACGCCAACCAATGAAACAGAGAGTTTTATTGTGTAAAGTAATCCAACGATTGAAAAAAAGATGCCGGGTACGCATACCCAATGAATGGTCTTATTGGTTTCATTTTTATGGCTTTCGCCATAGGCGGAGAGCCACTGCTGGATGGTTGGCATAGCAATCGTTTTATAAAGCTAAATTACATGTTTCATCTAAAAGAAATGGAACTTACCTTGTTTCAAAAGAGTCAATAGCAGTTCTGCATTCTAAAAAGAGTGATATAATAAATTTAGTAGCATTGACATGCAACGAATAGGAATTTTACTTTGTCTTAAAGATGGTTTTTCATAGGATATTGGATTTATTAACGGGCAGAGATTTCCATCTCAGCCCTTTTTTATACCCATCCAATAAAAAAACTCCTCAAAAATGAGGAGCCTGTAAATATCTTATCAAAAAATGTCGTTGTCCTAAATAACCAGCATTGCATCTCCGTAACTGAAGAAACGATATTTATCCTTGATTGCTTTTTTATACGCTTCCATCACCAAATCATAACCTGCAAAAGCACAAGTCATAATTAATAAACTTGTTTTGGGTAAATGAAAATTGGTAACCAGGGAATCTGCAATAGAGAAGTTATAAGGTGGATGAATAAACATATTTGTCCAGCCTTCTGATGGTTTCAATAATTTTTGCGCTGTAAATGAAGATTCCATTGCTCTCATCGTAGTTGTTCCTACTGAACAAATTCTTTTACCATCCGCCTTGGCTTTATTAACAACCTGACAAGCAGTTTCGTCAATCCCATAATATTCAGCATCCATTTTGTGTTTGCTTAAATCTTCCACCTCAATTGGCCTGAAAGTACCTAAACCAGTATGCAATGTAACTTCAGCGAAACGAACCCCTTTAATTTCAAGACGCTTAATCAATTCTTTGCTATAATGCAAACCTGCTGTGGGCGCAGCAACAGCGCCCTCATGCTTTGCATACACTGTTTGATAACGTTCTTTATCTTCTTCATCCGGCTTGCGCTTGATGTATTTTGGTAATGGAGTTTCACCCATAAAATCCAACATCACCCTAAATTCCTCTTCAGTTCCGTCCCACAAAAAACGAATGGTACGTCCACGGCTGGTAGTATTGTCAATTACTTCTGCTACGAGTTCATCATTTTCACCAAAATACAATTTATTACCAACACGTATTTTACGGGCAGGATCCACAATTACATCCCACAAACGATTGGGCTTATTCAATTCCCTCAATAAAAACACCTCAATTTTTGCACCTGTCTTCTCCTTACGGCCATACATACGTGCCGGAAACACCTTGGTGTTGTTTACTACCATTACATCCTTATCATCAAAATATTCAATGATATCCCTAAAATGGCGATCTTCAATCACACCAGTTTTACGATTAATCACCATCATTCTGCTGTCTTCTCTTTTTTTGGTGGGGTTTTGGGCGATCAGATTAAGGGGCAGGTCGAACCGGAATTGACTTAATTTCATTTGTATCAGTAATTTTTAAAATGATAATCAGACCTTGTACTGTAGGTGTTACAGAGATATGTAGCCGTTTAACGGCACTTATCATGTTACGGCATGATTTTAAGAGCGCAAATGTAGCTCATTTTATGCAGTTTCTAGCATACCATTCTTACAGGCTCTGGTTACCACAACCATTTTAAGTGAAATTGCGTTAATAGATTACTGATTCTTTTGTGGTGTGTTTACTTTAATGCATCTTTAAAGGATAACCTTTTAATAAAACCCCGTATGAGTAAAAAGCATTTCCTGTTGATGATCTCCGCCTTTTTTATAATGGCCGCAGGCAATGTGTATGCTCAAAAAAATACGCCTAAAAAATACCCAAGCCTTTTTTGGGAAATTACTGGCAATGGTCTGAAAAAACCTTCTTACCTCTTTGGCACCATGCATGTAAGCAGCAAGATGGCTTTTCACCTGAGTGATTCTTTTTATTACGCTCTTAAAAGCGTGGATGCTGTGGCACTTGAATTAAATCCAGACTTATGGCAGGGACAGATGGTTCGACTTGATAGGATAAAAGAAAACTACGCCAATTTTGTGCAGGCTCCGGGTGGAGATTTTTTGAATGAAAATTCTTTTCGTATCAATAATTACGAAAATGAAATAAAAGCTGCCCTTAGTACAGAACCTACCATCGTAAACAGCTTGTTGTATCGCAGCTATAAGGCACGGGAAGATTTTGAGGAAGATACTTTCCTGGATATGTATATTTTTCAAACCGGTAAAAAATTAGGCAAGCGTTCTGCCGGTGTAGAAGATTACAATGAAACAGAAAAAGTGGTGCTGGAAGCCTATGCGGATATGGCCAAAGAAAAAAAGAAAAAAAACATGGATATGGACGGCGAATCCATGAAAGATATCGGGCAAAAAATACAGGATGCCTATCACAGTGGCGATCTGGACCTGATGGACTCTCTGGACATAATAACTGAAAAGTCGGATGCTTTCAGAGAAAAATTTTTATACAAAAGAAATGAAATTCAGGCAGGATCAATTGATACCATCATAAAAAAAAGCAGCCTGTTTGTAGGTGTCGGGGCCGCACATTTACCCGGCAAAAGAGGGGTGATAGAGCTATTGCGACAAATGGGTTACAAATTGCGACCGATCATGATGCCGGATAGGGATGCTACCAAAAAAGAGGAAATAGATCAATTGAAAGTGCCGGTAAATTTCAATACGATAAAATCGGACGATGGCTTTTACACGCTGAGTATGCCAGGGCCATTGTATCAAATGAAAGATGAGTACCTGCAATTAGACAGAAGACAATATGCTGATATGAGCAACGGGAGTTATTACATGGTTACAAGGGTGAAAACATTTGATTCATTTTTAGGACAGAGTGAAGCTACTACTTTAAAAAAGATTGACAGTTTGCTCTATGAAAACATACCGGGTAAAATTCTTAAAAAATCAATAATCCAAAAAAACGGCTTCCAGGGATTTGACATTACCAACCGAACTAGACGTGGAGATTTGCAGCGATACAATATTTTCATGACTCCTTTTGAAATCCTCGTATTTAAAATGAGTGGAAAAGAAAGTTATATTTCAGGCAAAGAAGCCACCCAATTTTTTTCTTCTATTCAACTCAAAGAAAACAGT
>JBBQQP010000367.1:0-3410 GCA_038215675.1 Chitinophagales bacterium
AGAGTTTAGGTAATTCTCTCCGGTATTGTTTAATAAACTCCAGTCTGCACTAATAGAAAAAGTCCGGCGTGCCTTTTTAAATCTATGCTTGAATAGTAAAGTGCTACTATAGGATTGTTTGTCTGCAATTATTCTCAAAGATCTGTTAGCAAAGTTTTTTAGCGTGCCCGTTTCCCCGGTTGTAGTAGAATTTGTTTGGTCGCCACTTTCAGTGTGATAGAAGTTTGCCCTTGCTGTTAATTTTAACGTATTGTTTGAATCCAGTTTAATATCGAAACTGGCGTTTGTTTTTAAATTCCACCTGTTTACGTTAGTGGTCGTAAATGAATTTTCATTCAAGACTGAATCCTTGAATTGGGTTTGGGAAAACCTGGATTTTGTGTTGTCATAAATCTGGCTATTGTACTTCGGCGATATATTAAATGTCTGTTTATCATTCCATTTATTGCTGTATTGCAAACCGGCATTTGTGTTTTTTATAAATCCGTTTTGTGTATTCACTTCAGGTTCATCGTCGGAACCTCCGCCCCGCCACATAAAATTCATATTTCCATCATCATCCATGTTCATACTGTAGTTGTCATTTTCCCCACCATATTTTTCACTATCCTGCCAGCTAAGTCCATCCTGGCCGGTATTGCCATTTAATATAAAACCGGTAAGCTTTCTTTTTCCTTTAAATGAGCTAAGTAAAATATTGGTGTTATACCGGTCGTCTATTGCTTTCAACGGTCCTCCTGCGGCATCAATTTTTCCAAAATACCCGTGCTTTCGGTCATCTTTCAATTTCAGATTGATGGTCTTCTTTGTCTGTCCGTCATCTATACCGGTAAACTCTGCCTGGTCGCTCTTTTTATCAAATACCTGCACCTCTTTAATAGCATCGGCTCGCAGATTTTTAACGGCCATACCAGGATCATCGCCAAAAAATTCTTCTCCATCTACCAACACCTTTTCCACAGTTTCTCCCATGGCTTTTATTTTACCATCCTTATCAACCTGTATACCTGGTAATTTTTTTAATAACTCTTCCACGTTAGCATTCGCACTTACATTAAAACTGTCCGCATTATAAAAGGTAGTGTCACCTCTTATCTTCATGGCACTGCCGCTTTTTACAATTATTTCCTGTAGCAGTTTGCTTTTTGATGTCAATGAAATGCCATTTACCTTATTGCCTTCAGCACTCACGGTAATATCGTCTACAAAATCAGCGAAGTAGGGATGCGTAACCAATAAAATATATTTCCCCGGTTTGGCATTGGCTATTTCAAACACGCCATTTTTATTTGTTCGTGTAAACTTGTATAGAATTGAGTCTCCTGTAGTGAGTAATGCTACTACTGCATTGCCAATATCTTTGTTAGAGGCCGTGTCAGAAATTTTACCGGTGATTGTTTGTGCAGAAGAAACCAGAAACGAAAATTGCAATAGAATAATAAGGCTGGACAGTTTTCTAAGTAGCATGTTTAGGGTTTTGGTAATTGGGTTTTTGTTTAGATTGATAAACGTGAAATGAAAATAAAATAAAAATTAAAGCCTGGTGATAATTTTAAGTTAAACAAATATTAATCTTTGTTATTAGCGCAACTAATTTTTTTACATCAGCGGCAGCTAATAACAACTCACCGGTATTTACATCGGAACTATTAGATAAGATTTTAAAGAAACATGAATTTTTGATGATCTGTATGAAACAGTTCGTTAATTCGATTTTATGATGTGAGATGCAACATTGGCTAAATTCCATATCACTGATTCGTATATCTGAGCTTTGACAGATGGTTCCTTTAAATAATAAGAGGGCCTTACAAGTGATTTTAAAATTGATTTGGTATCTGCCTTGTTAAAAATTTTCTGTAAAAGATAGTTTATGATATTATTTTCGGTGCAAACAACTCTTTGGTTATCTGATAAGAAAGCTTCCCGATACCAAATAATGTTTTCACTAAAAATAAATTTGTTGGTACACTGGCACTGCATTCTATAGGGTGTGTTCAATTAAAGGTTGCGAAAAACCTTCAGTTTGTTTTGTGGATAATTAAAGTATTAAAAAGAAATAAAATAGACCGTTTGCACGTTCACACAATGTTAATCCGGTAAACTGGAATAATTATTGAAACCATCCCTACTATGAAAAATACAATCCTACTCACTCTTGGCATAATTGCCGTCAATTCAGTTTTTTCCCAAAATGCAGATAGTGCTAATTTCTACTTTCAAAAAGCAATGGAAGAGAAGAAGGCTGGTCATTTTATGGTTGCTTCCAAATACTTTGACAATGCCATCCAGTTCAATACTCAAATGAAGGATGCCTATCTGCAAAAAGGATATACCAACCTGGAGATGCGAAAAACAGATGTGGCAAAAGGGCTTTTTACAAAAGTGTACGAGATGGATCCGGCAAATCAGGATGCCATTAAAGAATTGATGACGCTTTGTTTTGATTACCGCCAATTTAAAAAAGCGATTGAATTTGCTTCAAAATGCACCAACTGTGAAAATGCTGATAGAATCATGGCGTTAAGTAATTATCATCTTGAAGATTATGGTGCAGCTACCAGGGGATTAACCAAAGTGTTGGCTAAAAATCCGAACGATGCGGAAGCGTCTTACACGATGGGAAGAAGCTACCTGGACATGGAACAATATAAGGCAGCGGTGCCTTGGTACAACAAGGCAGTTCAACTGGATGCGACCAAAAATTTGTGGGCTTATGAACTGGCGCTTTTATATTACAACCTGAACGACTTTAAGAATGCAGCCGTATTTTTTACAAAAGCTGCAACTGCCGGATATCCTGAAGGCAATGATTTTAATGAAAACCTGGGTTATGCTTATTTGTTTAGTGGCGAATTTGAAAAGGGTGAAAAACTTTTATTGGGTGTTTTGGCCAGGAAGCCAGGCAACATGGATATTTTTAGAGATATGGCCGAAGCTTTTTATGCTCAGAAAATGTATGATAAATCACTGGAGTATTGTCAAAAACTGATAGAGGTAGACGTAAAGGATGCCAAGGCATTGTACCAGGCTGGCTTATGTTTTCAAAAGAAAGGACAAAAAGAGAAGGGACAGGGGATGTGTGATAAGGCAATTGAAATGGATCCTTCTCTTGCAAGCATGCGGCAAAAAAGTATGACCATGGGTTTATAAAATGATGTAGAATAATTGTAAAAGATCCCCTAGAAATGAGCCTCATTTTTACGGGATCTTTTCGTTTTAATGGCCCGTTTTAGCAAATGACTTTTCGCCAGCTAAAATGGCTACTCCCAAATTATTTTCTTTTGGCGGTAACGGGCAATTAAAGCCGGTAGCATAAGCGCACTAAGGGTTGTAAGCCTTATTGAAGTCGATTTCCAATGAGTTGTTTTGTATATCGCCTATAATAAAATTAAGATAACGGCCGCTGC
>JBBQQP010000368.1:0-3399 GCA_038215675.1 Chitinophagales bacterium
AATACAGCCGCTACAAAAAACATGCAGACGGTAGCTATACTGCCAAAAATAAGCTGGCCAACCGCTGCTGGAAAATGCAGCATGCCAACGTAATTACCTGGGATGGGTTGGTGGTACCGTGCTGCTTTGATAAAGATGCCATGCACCAGTTGGGCAATCTAAAAAACCAGTCTTTTAAAGAAGTGTGGAATAATGATAATTACAAACAGTTTAGAAGCCATTTGATGAAAAGCCGCAAAAATATAGACATCTGTGCCAATTGTAGTGAGGGTGTTTCGGTATGGCAGGGATAGAAGAAGATGGATGTTTCCGGTTGAATATTGGTATAGTTTTCGAAGGATTGATGGCTGAAAACTTATTTTGCAATTTGTACATTGTTACTGAACGAAAGTTTTTTTGAACATTGAATGATCGGCCAAAACAGTCAGCAATTTATACCTTAATTTTATTTCATGTCAAACAATACGTTCAACAATCATTTGCGACAAGTGATTCTCCTGGGTCTCATTGTGTTTCTGGCCATCATGTTGATTACAGAACTGTATCTTTTTTTACCCGGGCTTTTGGGTGGCGTAACGTTGTATATTCTTTTCCGCAAATTGTATAGTAAACTTACCATCCAGAAAAAATGGCGCAAAGGTTTAACAGCGTTGTTGTTTATCCTTGTAAGTATCATCATTATTTCTATACCGGTTTATTTTTCAATACGGCTGGTTTCACCTAAAATAAATTCACTGATTAATAACCAGCAGGAAGTAATTCAGGGTCTTGAAATATTTTCAAAAAAAGTAGAAACGTATACTGGCTTGAAGTTATTTACAGCTTCAAATGCCGACACGTTTGCAAAAAAAATGTCTTCTTACATCCCTTCATTTTTAAACAGCACAGCCAATATTTTAACCAATCTTATTATTATGTTTTTTCTGCTGTATTATTTATTGTGCAGCGGTAAAGAAATTGAAAAATACCTGGACTTTATTATACCACTCAAGCAGGAAAATGTAGATAAACTGGGTGCTGAAACAGATTTAATGATCAGGGCGAATGCAATCGGTATACCGATCATTTGTTTTGTACAAGGTGTGTTTGCGGCGATTGGGTATTTAATATTCGGAGTAAAGGACTGGGGAATGCTGGGGTTTATTACCGGGGTGTTTGCTTTCTTCCCGCTGGTGGGCACTATGATCGTTTGGGTTCCGGTGGTAATTTATATGTATTCAACCAATCAAAATTTAATGGCGACCGGTCTTATGATTTACAGCATTATAGTAACCGGTAATGTGGACTATATTACCCGTTTGGGCTTATTAAAAAGAATGGGTAATGTACACCCCATGGTTACTGTGTTGGGTGTAATAGTTGGATTAAAATTATTTGGCTTTATGGGACTGATTTTTGGACCATTGATGATCAGTTACTTTATCATACTAATAAAAATTTACAACAATGAATTTGTCAGAAACAGTGAATATATTCCCGATAAATAAAACCACAACGAAATTTAATTGCGCTGCTTAACCAAGCGTTTACTGCGTTAACTTTACGCAATTATGTATACACAAGGTATACTTTAAACGAAACCTATTAAGGATGAGTATTGATAAAGACATTCACCAGCGCAGCTTTAAAAGTGAACATCAAAGAGCCATCATCAATCTTATTTTTACCTATAACTGGACCACAGAACAGCTTAAGCAGATTTTTGATAAGGAAGATCTTACTATGCAGCAGTTTAATATTTTGCGCATTTTACGGGGAAGCCAAACGCCCCTTTCAACATTGCAAATCAGGGAGCGAATGCTCGACAAAATGAGCGATACCAGTCGCATTGTTGATCGCCTGATTATAAAAGGCCTGGCAAAAAAAATTATTTGCAAGGCAGATAAAAGATTGGTAGATGTGTCCATTACAGATAAAGGCAAAAAAGTGTTGCAAAAAATTGACCTGCAGGAAGATGAAATGCAAAATATCACCGGTGCATTATCTGAAAATGAGGCAAAAA
This sequence comes from Chitinophagales bacterium, assembly GCA_038215675.1. Classification (GTDB taxonomy): domain Bacteria; phylum Bacteroidota; class Bacteroidia; order Chitinophagales; family Chitinophagaceae; genus Ferruginibacter. The sequence continues at coordinate 2,003 of JBBQQP010000368.1, forward strand.
CGCTGAATAAATTGTTAGATAAAATCCGTCATTCCAATTAAATACTCCAAATGAAATTATTATTTAAATGGGTAAGCTCAAATTACCGGATAAGGGTTGTTTGTTGTCTGCTGGTAATCGTTCAATCTGCGCTACCGTTCACAGGGAAAGCGCAATCAACCCCTGAGTTTCGGGGTGTGTGGGTTGCAACAGTTGATAATATTGACTGGCCCAACCTGGGAGATTTTAATAGTGATTCACAGAAAGTAGCCTTTATACATTTACTGGATATGCACCAGCGAAATGGCCTGAATGCAATGATTGTTCAAATTAGACCCTGCACAGATGCATTGTATCCCTCACAATATGAGCCCTGGAGCCAATGGCTAACAGGAGAACAGGGAAGACCACCATTTCCGTATTACGATCCGCTCGCTTTTATGATTGCTGAAACACACAAACGGGGTATGGTTTTTCATGCCTGGATGAATCCATACAGGGCTGAGTTTAATATTAAGAATGCTTCTGTTGCAGCAACGCATGTTACAAGGCTTCATCCCGAATGGTTTGTAACCTACGGCGACAAGCGATATTTTGACCCTGGCAATAAAGAGGCGCAGCAATATGTAACGCAGGTGGTAACAGATGTAGTAAGCAGGTACCCGGTAGATGCCATTCATTTTGATGATTACTTTTATCCATATCATATTGCAGGAAAGGAATTTCCGGATGAAGCCAGTTACCAGTTATTTGGCAAGGGCATGAAAAAAGATGACTGGAGACGAAGCAATACCGATTCTATCATTGCTATGTTAAGCAGGGCAATAAAAAAGGAAAGTAGCAAGTGCCAGTTTGGGATCAGCCCGTTTGGTGTATGGCGCAATAAAGAAAAAGATCCGGTGGATGGCAGCAACACCAACGGTGCACAAAGCAATTATGATGACTTGTATGCCGATATTTTATTGTGGCTAAAAAAAGATTGGATTGATTATGTAGCACCACAATTATATTGGGAGTTTGGACATAGAATAGCGCCCTACGAAGTTTTATTAAAATGGTGGAGCACCCATACCTACGGTAAACATTGCTATATCGGAATGGGGATTTACCGGGCCAATACCAATGCTGCCTGGCGAAATGTAAACCAGCTACCCCGGCAAATTGAAGCCATGCGCAACACACCCAATATGAAGGGAATGATATTTTTTAGCAGTAAAACATTTGAAAAAAATCCCAACGGGTGGAACGACAGTTTAAGGCTGAATTATTTTAAAGATCCCGTAAGCGTGCCGGCGATGGATTGGCTGAAATGACCCCTTCTCTAAGGGGCAGTTTTTTTCGATGCATTTACTATATACCAACATTTCATATTAAATTGACTTCTTTTTGTAACAGTCAATTCACCTCAATACAATCAT
>JBBQQP010000369.1:0-3380 GCA_038215675.1 Chitinophagales bacterium
TCTTTTTATCTTTTATGCGATGGATGCTTTTTAATATTTGAACGTCTACTCCTTCTGCCAGTGCATCATCCGTTTCGTAATCGTAAGCAGGCATCATTTTTTTATCCCCGGAAAAATAAACGGCCACTTCTGAATCAAACCGTTTGATAATACGGGATAGATACAACGCCAGTTTACCACCTCCATACACCACTATTTTTTTTCTTACATAGGGAGATGAGGTTAATTTATATTCCTTGAAAAATGCAAATGCATCTTTAATATAAACAGACTCATCATTTTCAAATGCTTCTTTTTGAATCAACTGTGCACCTATTGCCAGAAAGACGGCATCGAAATTTCCATCTTCTTTTTCCTTTAGTACATCCTGCACTTTATAATTCAGGCTTATAGTAACACCCATCTTTACAATGCGGTCAATTTCTACTTTTAATATTGTGTTGGGTAACCGATAATCAGGAATGCCGGACCATAACAAACCGCCTGCATGATTACCTGCTTCGAATATTTCAACGGTATGGCCCATACGGGTTAAATGATACGCTGCTGATAAGCCACCGGGTCCTGCACCCACCACCAACACTCTTTTTCCGGTTGGTTTTGCATTGTTTCTAACTTCCCAATTTTGGTTGATGGCTTCGTCACCAATGTATCTTTCTACTGCGTGGATATTGATTGTTTTGTCGATATGGTTTCTGTTACATCCGGTTTCACAAGGCTTTACACAAACCCGGCCCATTAAAGCTGGAAATGGATTGTCTTCTACAATCGTTTGAAACGCTTCGAAATAGTTACCGGCTTGTGCGTGCGACAACCAGCCCTGTATATTTTCTCCTGCGGGACAAGCACTATTGCAAGGCGGCATAAAATCAACATAAATGGGACGTATTGATCTGAGTGGACCGGTTCCCTCTGCATGCAGCGTAAGATCAATTGGTTTTGTGATATCAGTGTTGGCCATGGTACATTATTTCACCGGTTAATAATTCTATAAACGTTTATAAAAGCGGGGAAAGGTAAAACCATAACTAATAATTGGATGTGACCTACTTCATTTTTGACAATGATTCTTATCATGAAATGTAAAATCATTTTAAGAGGAAAGGGAATTTATAATGGGTCCGGTAAACTGTTGAAATAAAATAAAAGTGGATAGAGAAGAACAGTAAATATTTATTGCTATGCATTAAATAATGGGAAGTAATAATCAGGGACATGAGCAAAAAAACAGGAAGGAAAAAAGTAAGCAAAAGAAAAGCAACGCGGCCTAACACAGCCTTAAACTTTACGATTACCTGCGATTTGTGGAGAAAGGAAAAAGCTGTCTCCATGTAAACAACCGATTAATTTATTTACAACTGACCAATTCCCCACCAAATGGCCATCCCCAAAACCCCTCCTAAAATACCGGCAACTGCATCTATAAAATCATGATGCCCCTTGCCGGTGATGAGCGAAAGCAACTCAAAGCCATAACAGATGATTACCAGTATTACGAAACTAAGTAACCAGGCATTGGCTTGTTGGAAAGGAAACAACCATTCAGCAAATAGTTGCAGAATGATACCAAGCGGTATAGCTACTAAGAAATGTTTCTTTTTATCCGGTGCAACTTTTATGGCCATGAGGTTGCAAACATAGTTTTTTCAGCTAGCTTGTGAAAGAGGCGATGGGGGAAATATTTTTTAATGACCAGCATGCCTTATAGAAGGAGAGATTTGCTTATCGCCTTCGAACGATTATTGATGGTAAAACAAAACATCTTATTTCCGCAGACATGCAACTGCTTAAATTAAAACACCCCATTTCAAAATGAATCGTTGCCAATAGCGTTCTTTGAATGTTTTATAAAAGGTGCATCTTATAGTAGCCATTGACAAAAAATAGATAGGTACATAAAAAAACCGCTAACAAAAGGTACAGAGTTCAGGTAAAAATTTCTTAAAAAAACGACATAAATTAAATATATTTGAGATATAAATTAATCTATATGAAAAAAATAATCCTGCTGCTGGTTTCCATTACCGGCATTTTACAAGTAAGTGCCCAAACAACCATCACGGCATTAACCATGACGCCGGAATTTCCAAAACAAAACGGTAAGGTAGGTTTTAGCTACAATCAAAACTATGCCTCGCTGATTAAGCAACCCGGAGTAGATATTGTTGTGTACCAGTTTACCAGCAAAGGCCTGAAAGTAGCAGAACCTGTTATCGTAAAAAAGGGCACCATTTACTCAGGTTCGGTAATACTGGATAGTAGTGCCAGTTGCATTGCCTTTGGTTTTTCCTCCGGTGAAGAAAAAGATAACAATGGCGGCAAGGGCTATATTTTGCCTGTTTACAATCAGCAAAACAAGCCGGTACAAACCTATTATGCATCGGTAAATAGTTTACACAGTGGTTATGGCGAGTACTTGTTCGCCTTACCAGTAGATGCGGCAAAAGGATTGGATTACCTGGAAGAAGGCATACAACAATACCCGGCGCTAAAAGCGGACCCTGCATTCTTCGGAACTTATTTGTCTACGATCAGCAGGGTTAAAAAGAAAGAAGCTCCGGAACTGGTGATGAAAGAATTGCTGGAGTTTGAAAGCAAAGGCAACCTAACGGAAGCGGGTTACAGCACGCTGGTACAATGGCATACCAGGGATAAAAGAAAAGAAAAAGCGGATAGCTTAACCATTGCAATGAAAACTGCTTTTCCGGATGGTGACTGGAAAAAATATGAAGCAGCTACCAATATTAATAAAGAAAAAGACCTGGTAAAAAAACGGGCCCTTTTTCAGGAATTTGCGGCGAAATACGGCTCAGGCATTGCCAACAAGGGAATGATTGATAATATTAAATCTCAAATAGCAACAGCCTACGCCAATGCGAAAGATTATAAATTGTACAATGAGTTTAGCAAAGAATTGAGTAAATCAGCGGTTGCTTCCTCCAACAACAATATCGCATGGAAAATGGCAGAGGCAGATGAAAATTTAGAAGAAGCAAAAAAAATGGCTGCTGTAGCTACTGCCTATGCAAAAAGTGAAATGGAGAAGCCGACAGAAAAAATTCCGGATGGCATCACAAAAAAACAATGGGAGCAGCAACGCAAAGGAAGCTATGCGATGTTTGGTGATACTTATGCCTTTATCCTTTACAAATTAGGTGATTATAAAACGGCGTTTCCTATTGCAAAAGATGCGGCAGGAATCAACAAATTTAAAGATGCCGAATACAATGAGCGATATGCGTTGCTTGCAGAGAAAGCACTTCCGGCAAAAGAAGCCAAACCATTGATTGAACAACTTGTAAAAGATGGTGTAGCAACTGCTAAAACAAAAGAGGCATTAAAGAATTTATATGTGATAGAAACGAAATCGGATCAGGGTT
>JBBQQP010000370.1:0-3341 GCA_038215675.1 Chitinophagales bacterium
ATATCTTCACCCATTTCTTCAATCGTTTTTTCACCGCTTATTACCGGGCCACAATCAATGTCAATGATATCCTTCATTTTTTTGGCAAGGATAGAATTGGTAGCCACTTTTATAACCGGACAAACCGGGTTGCCAGTGGGTGTACCCAACCCTGTGGTAAACAAAATCAACGTTGCACCGGCTGCAGCTTTACCCGTGGTGGCCTCCACATCATTGCCTGGTGTGCATACCAGACTCAACCCCGGTTTAGTGGCAGGCTCTGTATAATCCAACACATCCACTACCGGCGATGTACCACCTTTTTTTGCGGCCCCGGCACTCTTGATGGCATCGGTAATCAATCCGTCCTTTATATTTCCGGGCGATGGATTCATGTGAAAGCCTGAACCCACGCTGTGTGCCTGTGCATCGTAAGTACTCATTAAATGGATAAACTTTTTTGCAGCCGTATCGGTAGTACAACGGTCAATTAAGTTTTGCTCCACACCATTTAATTCCGGAAACTCGGCCAGCAATACTTTGGCACCTAAGCCTACCAATAAGTCTGAAGTGTAGCCCACCGCAGGATTTGCAGACACGCCACTAAAGCCATCGCTACCACCGCATTTAACGCCTACCGACAAAGCGCTCAGCGGAGCAGGAGTTCGTTCCAGTTGATTGATTTCCACCAATCCCTGGAAGGTTTTCTTAATCGCATCCGATACCAGTTGTTCTTCACTTACAGATTGTTGCTGTTCAAAAACAAAATATGGTTTATCAAAAGCTGGATTTTGTTTTTTAATTTCTTCTAAAAAATCCTGCGACTGCAAATGCTGGCAACCCAAACTCAATACCGTGATACCGCCTACATTTGGATGATTGGCATAGGCTGCCAGCAAGGCACTCAATACCAGCGAGTCCTGGCGGGTGCCACCACAACCACCCTGGTGATTTAAAAATTTAATACCATCCACATTTTTAAACGGCCGGTCTGTTTTACCCGAAGGCGACAGTTGAACTTTCACCGAATCAATATTTTCCCCCTGCTGAAAAGCTTTTAACAAGTGGCGGGTGTATTGTAAATATTTATCGCTTACGGAATAACCCAACTCATTTTGCATGGCTTCTCTTATTACATCCAGGTTCCTGTTTTCGCAAAATACCGTTGGTACAAACAACCAATAGTTGGCGGTACCTACCCGGCCATCTTTTCTTTGATACCCATTGAAAGTACGGTTGATATATTTGAATACATCCGGCGCCAGCCATTTAAAATCTACATGCCGGTAAGCATAAGGCTCTGCCGCATGTTTCAGGTTCTGAGTCGTCATCAGGCTACCCTTTGCAAGTTGGTTTTGTGCCTTGCCTACCAGCACGCCATACATAATTACATCATCACCTGCCTTTAGGTCAGTTGTATAAAACTTATGCTTTGCCTTAATGGTATCCTGCAATACAAATGTTTCGTCTTCGTACCGGATCGTTTCTCCCTTTGCCAAATCGATTAAGGCTACCAATGCATTGTCTTTAGGATGCATTTTAGCAACGATTCTTTTTTCTTCATGCTGTATTATATCAATCATTTTATACCGTTTTTATTTTCTGTGCTTTTATTGCAAACAGCAGTACCACCACAAAACAGATCAGCGGAACAATATAGCCGTTTTGAATACTGCCTGTTTTATCTGAAATGATGCCCAATACCGGAGGAAGTAATGCACCACCCACAATCGACATTACAATTAAAGAAGAACCCATTTTAGTATTGTGCCCCAGGCCATCAATCCCCATAGAGAAAATAGTAGGAAACATAATGCTCATAAAAAAGGAAATGGCAATCAGCGTGTAAACCACTGCCATGCCCGTTCCCATAATAGCCAGCACCGATAATCCGATGTTGATCACTGCATACAAAGCGAGTAATTTTCGGGGCTCAATGTATTGCATCAGGAAGGTGCCTGCAAAACGCCCAAGCATAAAAGCAAGGCCATAATAGCCTAAATATTTTGCGGCTGAATCTTCTGGTAAACCGGCAGTAGTGGTTGCCATTTTGATAAAAAAACTGGCAACACATACCTGTGCACCCACATAAAAAAACTGTGCTACAATTCCCCATTTCAATTGGATGGATTGCAGGGCTCCGCCAAAGCTGGCACCTTCTGCTCCTTCTTTATTTTCATCTTTTATATCCGGCATTTTTGTAAAATAAAATACAACTGCCACGGCTAAAATAATCAACCCTAAAACGAGGTAAGGCATTTTAACGCTGGCCGCTTCGTTGGTGAGATAAGCCTGTAATTCTGCTGCAGGCATGGCTGCAGTTTCGGCATCGCTTAAATTTTTACCCGATAAAATCATTGGCCCGATATAAGCCGGGGCTATAAAGGCAGCTAAGCCATTGAAGGATTGCGAAAAATTCAACCGCCTGATAGCTGTTTCCGGTGGCCCAATGATGGTAACATAGGGATTGGCCGCCGTTTCCAAAAACGTGAGTCCACAGGCAATGATAAACAAGGCCCCCAGGAAATAAATGTATTGCAAACTATTGGCGGCAGGTACAAATAAAATAGAACCAATGCCAAATAAAATCAATCCGATGATGATGCCGGATTTATATCCGTATGTTCGCATGATATATCCTGCAGGCAGGGCCATTGCAAAATAGGCGATGAAAACAGCGGAGTCAATGAGGGAAGATTGCAGGTCGGATAGTTGAAATGCTTTTCTAAGATGTGGAATCAGAATCGGATCGAGGTTGTGTACAAATCCCCAAAAGAAAAACAGACTGGTAACCAGAATAAACGGGAAGAGCCATCCTTTTGGAGTTCCCGTTTTCGCATTTGTTTTTTGGTTCAATACAGGTGCAATCGCCATTTCGTTAATTTTACAGGTGGTTTAGTTTTAAAATATAGCCGCTGTTTTGATGACAGATCATCTCACATAGCGATCTAAGAAGCTTTTTAAAAATAATTTTCACAATTTGCCAGGTGTAATTTTAATTGCCACTAATTACACTCACTGATTCCAATAGAACTTTTTTTTATAGAACACTTCGTGATCATTCGTGCATTCGTGGCATAAATTAAAAATTCAATCAGATTCTAAACAATAAAGCAAATTTATTAAAGATTGAAAATTACCGCCTGCCTCCAAACTAAATTAGCTGGTTATTATCCTAATTTGATTGATATTTAACTTCGCAGAAATTAAGCAGTAAATGAAAATTGAAAAAACAGAAATATCACCACGGATCAACAGCCATATTTCTGTAGTAAAACGGGAGGAGCCTTTTTTCAATCTCCTTTTCATTACCACCCCGAGATTGAGCTGGTGTATGTAAAGGAAAGCTTTGGCAAAAGAAT
>JBBQQP010000371.1:0-3338 GCA_038215675.1 Chitinophagales bacterium
GTTTGCCTGTTGATGATGGGGTATTTCGAAAAAATGATCAACCCAAAATGCTGCTGGCTCATAAAATTATTTTTGTAATCATAGCTATAGAAATGATTGGGCATATTGAGTTTTTGCACAAAATCAAAAAGGGTATAAAAACTATATTTTTTGTAATAGCTGGTGTTTAAATCTGCCAGTGTATCGCCACAAACCATTTCCTGAAAGCAGGCAATATCTGGTTTAAACTGATTTACAAGGCCAATCATTTCATTGTAAGTTGAAGGGTTTTCGGCGTGATTCAGTACATCAAACTGCGCCACATTCCAGCTTATGATCCGCAGGTCGTTCAACCTTTTTTCAATGATGAATAAAGAGGATAAACGAAATGGAATAATATTTTGTATGTGTCCAAAAGAAAGTGCAACGGTTATGATAAAAATGAGTGTCCATATTGGTTTGCTGAAAAGCCAAAATATAAAAAAGACAAAGAGAACAAGGAGTAAATAGAAAAGAGAAATGGTTAAAAATCCTACCGGCCACCAAGCTGCAGTAAAAAAAAATTCGTTGTAACAGCCAATAAGAAATAAAAAGGCAACTAAGAGGTTGCTAATGATAAAAAATTTCTTTGTCAATCTTCGGAAAATGCTTTTTGGCATATCATAAAGATAGTGGTTGCCTTTTATAAATGATTGGTCTCAGACCGTTGAAAATTTCGATCGATGATTTGCAAGCTTTACAAGCTTGATTGTTGGAGTAAAGAATCGTTTCCTAAAGATCTTCTTCTGCGGCCCTTTTTAAAATACCCTTTTCCTCGTCTGTTAAAAAGTGGTAGCCTTTTTGGTTTATTTTATCCAGTATTTCATCCACCCGCTGCTGCGTTACATGAGAAGTTTTGTTGAATGGTTTTCTGTTGCCGGAATTGTAAAAAACTTTTGTTTTGGTGGAAGCTGCGTCATTCTTTTTATTTGGGTTAAAAAGATTCATGAACCAGTTGTATAAATTATTCATCCAAATGCTGCCATCAATTTCTTTGCGTAGCAAAAAAACAAAAACAAAACCTGCCAGACCACCACTGATATGTGCCAGGCTGTAACCGGCACCAATCGAAGCAACACCTGCAAAATCAATCAATATGTACACCAGCGTAAGTACCCATATTGGGATACCGCCATTTAAGTTTCTGAAAAAACGATAATTGGGAGCCAGGATAGTAGTAGCAACAGCAACGGCCATCGTGGAAGCATTTGCTCCAAGCAATGAAGCATTGGCTATAGAAGGCCTTAACTGCGGAATAAGGTAATTGGATAAAATAAAAGCAAGTGCACCTGCAAGCCCACCATAAATATAAATGGGAATTAATTTTTTATTACCCGTAAGTTCCTGTAAAATAAAACCAAAAGCCCACAGCCATAACATGTTGCTTAGGATATGAATTACCCCGGTATGGCTAAACATAAAAGTTAGTATCGTCCATGGCCGCTCACTTAATTGGGTAAGCTGTGCAGGCATTTGAAAGAAAGGTACCACCTGCGCAAAAAAAGCTCCCTGGCTTGACTGAAAAAAGAAATACACAACCTGTATCGTGATGAGTAATAAAAAAAAGATCACATTGATGGTAAACAAAGCCACTAAGGCATTGCCATCGGCGCCTAATGTCAACCTGTTTTTAGGCCTTCTGAATTCCGGAAATCTTTCTGTTTCTCCCATTTAAAAATTATAATACATATTTACAAAACGCTGTAAATAATGCTGGTTAACTTTATTAAAACGTTTTTTTGTTTGATTTGTTCCAATATAGTACCAATAAAAAACCGATGATAGCTCCTCCTAAGTGTGCAAAGTGAGCGATGTTATCGCCCGGTACTTTTACAACGCCTCCAAAAACATCTAAAGCAATCATACCGCTAATGGCCCATTTTGCTTTTATCGGAACCGGTATTGGAATGATGATCATTTCATCATTGGGAAATAAGTAACCAAACGCAGCCAGTATTCCCATTATTGCCCCAGAGGCGCCCACGGTGTATGATTTCCGTAAGATTGACTGGTACTGATCATATAAATCAGGAATCAGTATATTGTGATCGACCTGCCAAAAATCTACAGCGTAAGAACCCATTTGAAAAAATGCAGCTCCCAGTCCGCAAACGAAGTAAAATATTAAAAACTTTTTAGGCCCCCAAACCCTTTCTACCAGTGAGCCAAACATCCAAAGGGCAAACATATTAAACAACAGGTGAAAAAAGCCGCCATGCATAAACATGTGTGTCACAATCTGGTAGGGTTGGAAATAAGTAGATTTATAATGATGCAAGGCAAAAAGATCAGATGCCTGGTTGGGTTCCAGTCCTCCGCTGGTTACCGCCTGTGCAAAATAAACCAATGCATTTATAATAATAAGATTGAGTACAATTGGGGTGGTTTGCTGAAAACGATTGCCAGAATTATTAAAAGCCATTTAAAATTGATTGATTAACCTGCAATTTCGTTATTGTTATTGGATTTATAATCTCCGTGCGTAAGGTTTTATGATAGTGTTATAAATCTGGAATAGCATTAAAGTGGGCCATTGGTCATTCACTATTTCATTTCAATCGCTGGTTTTTGAATTTTTTAAGAAGATAAGCAATCCTCAATTCTTCCAGTAACTTCAGTTTCACTTACTTATGAATAATAGTTAAAACCACTTCAACGCTCAGCCATTAGTTGAGGTGCAATTTCACTTTGGGTAAATGCTGTAGGTTCATCTGAAATTATTTATAAAACGGCCAATAAGCTAAGCCAGCAAAGAAGGAAGTATTTCTAAAATATTGCGAAATTGTCTGAAGTTGGCGTGATCCATTTGAATATCAACCTGCTCATGTGCCCAGGTAGTGTGATAAGGAATATGCACCGCATGCCCGCCAATACTGAGCACCGGCATTACATCCGATTTTATTGAATTTCCAATCATTAGAAATTCTGCTGGTTGAATATCCAGGTGTTTGATCAGTTTGAGATAATCTGATTCCTGCTTGTCCGACATGATTTCGATGTGGTGAAAATAATGCTCCAGCCCGGATTTTTTAAGCTTTCGTTCCTGATCGAGCAGGTCGCCCTTAGTAGCAACAACTAACCGGTAATTATTTTTGAGCGATTGAAGTACCTCTTCTACACCATCCAGTATTTCTATGTGTTTTTCCAGTAATTCTTTCCCGAGTGCCAGCGTTTTTTCCAGAATAGTAACATGGAGGGTATTGTTTGAAACATGAAGCGCCGTCTCAACCATCGACAACATAAATCCTTTGATGCCATACCCATACAGCGGGAGATTTTCTATTTCAGTTTTAAATAGCTCCTTGGCTACCGAATGATGC
>JBBQQP010000372.1:0-3297 GCA_038215675.1 Chitinophagales bacterium
AGTTTTTCATCCAATACTTTACGAATTCCTTTGCCACCTTTGGGTTCTAAACCACCAGCCTTTTCCATCACCACATCTGCATACATCATAATCAATCTGCGATAAGCATCATAAGCAAAACGGGCATCGCCTGATTGCGCAATTACACCGTCAATCGTCTTTTCATTTAATCCAATGTCCAATACTGTTTCCATCATACCCGGCATCGATTTTCTTGCACCGGAGCGAACCGATACGAGCAACGGATTTTTTGCATCCCCAAATTTTTTACCCATTTCTTTTTCTACAGCAGCCAGCGCTTTTTGTGTTTGCGCCTCCAGCTCTACAGGATACTTTTTTTTATTTTTATAATAATGTGTACATACTTCCGTGGTGATGGTATAACCGGGCGGTACGGGTAAACGAAGTTTTGGATGACCTGCCATTTCCGCCAGGTTGGCTCCTTTACCTCCCAGTAAATTTTTCATGGATTCATTTCCATCTGCCTTTCCGCCGCCAAAAGAATAAACAAATTTGGTAGCTCTTTTTGCTTGTGCCATATAAAAAATTTAAGTTTAAAATTGATGCATATCTACACGACGGAAGGATAGTAAGGAGGCCGGAAAAAGGTAGCTGCTGCGATCGTAAACTGGCTTGTGGAGATAAGCAAAAGGTATTGCGAAGGAACGGACCTTTTTTGAGGTTTGCTATCCAAATTGCTTGCTGCAATTCAACCGCATATTTTTATTTTAGTTATAAAAATTTTGTGACAGGGCGTTTGACACCACTTTAAATTCGCCGTCCTTGCGAACAATCTGGTAGCAATTATTAATAGCCCGAATGTTGGGATTGGACAGATGCTTTTCGTTGTAAGGTGCTACCATATCCGCTTCAGCAATCACGCTTCCGGAAGTATCTACAATGCGGGTAAACACCCGGTAGTGAAAATGCCATGGACTTAAATTATCCGTTGAACCATCTGATTGATAGGAATCATTAAAGCCCTCAAATATTAGTTCGGTTGAATGACCGATGTGTTCAATTAATTGCTCAGAGATATTAACGTAGACGTTCATTTCAGGATCATCATGAACAATGCCACTATCCCACACAGTTTCACCATTTAAAAAAACTACCAGCCTGTTATCTACATGTTTCACATTTACCCAATATTCCATTTTCATTTTGCTAAAATTTAATCGTGCTAAATTTGTTTTATTTGATAGCATAAAATTAAAAGTTAACAGGTATGCAGTTCATGATTTAAGTCACCCTGCTAACTGACATTTATTAGTATATGAGAAAAAAACTGAGCTGGTGATTTTTGCCGGAAGCATTGGTGAAGCAGGCTTCGAAAAGGTTGATTTGATTGCGAAATAGAAAAGTTTATAGCTCAAGGGAATATAGTGAAGAAATAAGTATTTGAAAAATATTGAATATTCAACCAGCAATTTCCAATAAAATGCAACTTCCTTTTGTATTAAAAATTGAAGACCTAAAATCAATGTCGTGAACTTAAGCTGTCTGCTTAGCCATCAGGAACTGTTCCTGATTCGTGGCATGGCCGGTGTCACCAAGCTTCCTTCCGGGGACACTTGTCCATAAAAATCTTTGCAAACGCTGGAGCCCATCCTCACGGAACGAAGCATTTTTTAAAGTGCTCAAAAAATACGCCTCATCACTCTGCCGTAAGCAAGCAAAACCTGAGAAGGTGGGAAAGCGAGCAACTAATGCCGCTTGCTGTGGGCAAATTTTACAACAGCCACTAAAAACACACCCCCGATTATATTACCGAGCGTTGCCAGTACCTGGAACTTGAGAAACTCAACCCAACTAATTTGATTGGCTTCCGCAAAAAAAGCCATGAACACTTCTATGGACCCTACTATGCAATGGTGCAGGCCTGCGATGCTTATTAAAAAGGTTACCAAAAATATCATCACTACCCGGCTGAAAGTATCTTGTGCGGAACTAAGCAGCCACGACAGCATTCCCATCAACCAGCCTGCCATAATACCACTGATGAGCGTGGCACCTACGCTGTATTTGAGCATCTTTTCCGATACAAAATAAAAAAAGTCTTTTCCGATTAGATGCATTTCGCCATTAAACACCAGCGAAATACTTCCGAAAGCATACCCCCCTGCCAGGTTGCCCACGTAAACAATGAGCCATAGTTTGGCTAAACTACTAAAAGACGCTTTGCCATTCATTACGGGTAGGGTGGCCAGCGTAGTATGCTCGGTAAACAATTCTGACCTGCCGATTATAACAAAAATATACCCGATCGGATACACCAACGCCATCGTCAAAGCTAATTGGCCGGTAGTTGACTCATTCTTAAAAAGGGTATACATGATCCCGATGATCAGAATACTGAATCCTACTTCCAAACCTGCCGACAAGGAAGACAAAAAAAGTCCCAAATCCGACCGGTTGTATTCTTTCAAACCAGTTTCGATTTGTTCGTTCATGATTTCATGTGCCTCTTTGGGCTTTTCTTCGGGGTTGGTTTTAGCTTCGTTAGCCATAAATTGATGCTGGTTGATAAGTTAGAAAATGAGCCAGGCTTATACATTCGGATGGATAGTTACTCACTTTTTGATTCCCGATAAAAGCCAAATCAACATGTAAGAAACAGCATTGTGATTGCAAAGACTATGGTGAAGTGGAAATTCAGCAGGCACTTTTGCAACATATAATTTCGAGTAACATGTTGAACCAGCAAAATGTTGCTTTGTGCGTAATTTTTCTTTGATACCTGCCTTGCCTGATTCAAATTGAATGGGATAGGATACCAGCCAGGCGAAATATTGGATTCGAACCCGAAATAAAAGATAGCAGTTCTGCCTCCCTGGTTGGTGTTATCAATTGTATCGCCAAACACGCTTAACTAAACTTTTTTGATTGAAAATAATCATGGCTTATTTATTCGCCGAAAAACGGAATAGAATGTTGGTTTGATTTTTAAGATAAACAGGGATATTGAAGCTGTTATAATTTCATCAGGCCATTTATTGCGGTCCAACGGGGGTCTTTGATTATCTCGTATGTAAAGGATTCAAATAATGCCGGATTGTCTTTTAGATTGTCCAGGTGTTCAATCACCGGCTGTTTTTTTTCCAGGTAGATTTCAAGACTCATCCCTTCATCGGTAACAATTCGTGCTACCATGTGGGCAACGGATACCGACCTTATTTCAGTGATAAAAAAATTCTGAATGGTTTCCATATCAATCGCTGCCGCTGTTTCGGCAGGCTGCCGAGGCAAGGTAACTTTCACCAGAAGATTGTAAGGAGAAAATCGTTTGTACTCATA
>JBBQQP010000373.1:0-3296 GCA_038215675.1 Chitinophagales bacterium
TAAGGCAAATTATTTTTCAAATGCTATTTTGATAAATGATGGAAAAGGCAACTTTGAAACGAAGGCTTTGCCGGCTGAAGCACAGTTTTCGCCTTATAAAGATGCAGTGGTAGTAAATGCAAATAACGACGATCTTCCTGACATTTTACTAGTCGGAAATTATTATAATTGTAATATCGAAATGGGAAGGTATGATGCAGATTTTGGTACGATACTCATTAACCAAGGCAAGAGCAACTTCTCTACATCTCCAATCAATGGCCTGGCAATAAAGGGACAGATACGAAGGATAAGAGCAGTAACAATCGGACAGCAACCAGCATATATTTTAGCCGGCAATAATGATAGTGCAATGGTAATAAAATTCTTAGGTAAACCAACAACAAAAAATCATTTACCTGAGTAACTCCAAGGGTTTCTTTTTGAAATATATCTTTTTCGGGGTATCTCATTTATTTCTATATTATAATTATGCCAGCTCGTTCAATGAACCGTTCTCAATACAATGGTTTAAATAAGAGAGAGATTTTCTTTCGAAAAGAATGCAATCATTTTGGCAGATTTTCACTTATTCTTTGCCGGATGGCAGTAAATAAAAAACGCCAAAGCCCCATCAATTAATTATCGGAAAGTAGATACGTGTTACCCATTTGGTGCTGTCTTTTTCCTGCATCCGGTTGGTGACCAACGAAAGAAATGATATGGCGGGAGCAATCTTTTGATAATCATTTACAAAAAGTACCATTTGCCTTGATGCCAGGTCGACGATCTTTGAATCACCTGTTATATTTGTAACTAAAATCTTTCCGCCCGGTAACATCCATTTGTAGGTAATGTTACCACTTGCAGGCAATTTTTTATTTACCGGTAAAGCAACTTTTACCAGGTAACTGATGCTGTCTTTTGTGAATATATTGAGCATTGGATTACCGGTTATCTTGGCATCCTGGGCATCAATGTAGGTTTTAAGTTTGTCAATGAGTGAATAAATAAATTCGGTTGAAGGATAATTTTTAACTGAGTCGTAAGTAGATAAAAGTACTGAATCCACTACCAATTCCTGACGGATATGGATACCGTAAATATTAAATGGTTTAGAAAAAAAGATTTCGATTTTATTAAGTAGAATTGACATGTCCTTTTTAATTTTCCGGGCTGTAAGGTATTGCTGCAGTCGTTTAACGGGATTATTAGAACTAGCTACAACTGTTTCCCAAGACAGTTTAACGGTATCCTTTGAAATAGCTATAATATCTAAAGTTGAGGCAAACGCATTGTTTTTATTATGGATTGTCAATAAAACAGAACTGTATTTTTTATCTGAAATTGAATAATAATTTCCGTTAAAAAGTATAGACTTCTTAGTGTCGTAGTCAACTTCAGTGCTATCAATGGGCCACCATTTATGCCAGTTGTTTTCATCCATTAACAGTCTTTTTATAGCCTGTTGATTTATTTTAATTTCAACATCTTTTTGAACAACAATTTTAGCTGGAATAAATAAATACACGGAAGCCAGCAATAGGAAAATGGTAATCAATACAGCAGCGATGCGCTTTCTCATAAATACAGCAATTTTTATTATTTGACTATTAAATCTATCAGCAAATAAAGTTAATTTCACCCACAGTATTGTACTCAAAAATTTATTTATGCAACGATTGCTTTTTACAGCCTGTTTTATTTTAATTATCGCTACTTCCAATGCACAGGATGCATGGAAAATTACAACCTCCAAAATCAACCCATCTAATTATTATGGTATTACTGTTGCCAATGGCCAGATTGGTATTGTAAGCAGCCCGGAAGCCTTTAAAGTGAAGGATGTAGTATTGGCAGGAGCCTACGATTTGTATGGGCGTGGCAGGGTAAGTAATTTTATCCGGAGTTTCAATTTACTCAATATGTACATGGAAATTGATGGCAGGCGGTTGGCCAACAGCGACGTTACCAATATGCAGCAATCCCTGGATATGAAACATGCCAGCTTCACTACCAGTTTCGATTACAAAGATTTGGCTACCGTTAGTTATACATACTATTCTTTGCGCCAGCTACCGTATTCGGTGCTAATGGACATTACAGTTACTGCAAAAAAAGATTTCAATCTGGGCAGCGCCAGCATCATGGAAGCACCCGATGCTTTGAAAGAGGTTCAGAATTATTACAACGAAATTGATCGGCCGCACACCAGCATCGGCCTGTTGACCTCGTCTGCAAAAAGCCCTACCGGTAAATTACTGATGTGTGCTTCCAATGCATTTATTTTTAGCGAAGCGCATGGCAACGAACCAAGAGTAATTCACGAAATGTGGGACAATAATCAGCATCTGGTAAAGTTTGCAAAAAAGCTAAAGGCAGGCGAAACCTACCGCTACTCAATAGTGGGTTCATCAATCACTTCATCCCACCATGATGATCCATTGAATGAAGCAGAGCGCTTAACCATTTTTGCAAAATTGCAGGGCCGTGACAGGTTGATTGAAATGCACAACAAAGCCTGGGATGAATTGTGGAAAAGCGATATCATCATAGAAGGCGATGCACAAAGTCAGCAGGATGTTCACAGCATGTTATATCACCTGTATTCATTTGTAAGGGAAGGTTCTTCCAACAGTCCATCACCAATGGGATTGAGTGGTTTGGGATACAATGGTCACGTGTTTTGGGATACCGAGTTGTGGATGTTTCCAGCCATTTTACAAATGCATCCTGAGTTGGCAAAGAGCATGATGGAATATCGTTTTGAAAGATTGGAAGCTGCAAAAAGAAACGCATTTGGCAAAGGCTACAAAGGTGCGATGTATCCCTGGGAAAGTGCAGAAACCGGTGTGGAAGAAACACCCGTATGGGCACTGAGCGGACCGTTTGAGCACCACATTACCGCCTGTGTTGGATTCGCCGCCTGGAATTATTATGCGGTTACCCAGGATAAAAATTGGTTAAGGGAAAAAGGCTGGCCGATTCTTAAGAACACCGCCGACTTTTGGGCCAGCAGGGTAGAAAGAAATGGACCTGGGAAATATGATATTAAAAATGTGGTAGCAGCAGATGAGTGGGCCGAGAATGTAGACAACAATGCCTTCACCAATGCAGCAGCAAAAGCCAATTTGAAATACGCAACAGAAGCGGCAAAATTATTAGGTATTACACCTGATGCGGATTGGATGTTGGTGGCCAATAATATACCTATTTTAAAAATGGAAAATGGTGTTACCAATGAGCATGCTACTTACAAAGGCGAAGGCATAAAACAGGCGGATGTAAATTTATTGGCTTTCCCGTTAAAAGAAATC
>JBBQQP010000374.1:0-3292 GCA_038215675.1 Chitinophagales bacterium
ACCGGAGTAGTTGTCAGGGGTTGGCGGGCAGCATATTTCTGATAGCACTGATCTTCCATCCTGTTGTATCGGCAACAATAACAAATGTGCTCCACATTTTTCGGATGGTATTATTTTCATTAAGTATTTCGTATTTACAATCCACAAGGGCACTACCGGGGTTAAGCATCCGGATTTTTTCAATACGAAGCATTCTTGTGCCAGGGCTGGCAGCTGAGCTTTTTAACATGCCCTCCACGGCTGCCCTTGTACCATTCCTCCATTCTCCCGTAGACACCAATTGATCCACATCTTCTGTTAAGATCCTTTTCAGCAATATGGTATCGCGGTTTTCCCTTGCTTCGGAATATTGATCAATTAAAAAGGCAATGGCTTTTCGTTGTTGCTCATCTGTTGGCGTCGATTGGCCACATAAATGCGAAAGTGAGGTGGTGGTCAATGAGATGAGTAATATTGTATTTTTAATGATCTGCATGTTTGAATGTTTTAACAGGAAGTAATTACTGAAACCATGCGTAAAGATAATATCGCCGGAAGGTATATTTACCTTCCGACCCCTGATTAAAACAATGAATACCCAGGTGATTATTTGCGGGCAATAGAACCGCGTCCTTTAGATGTGGTTCGTGTCTCAGGCACCACTCTGTATGCTGAAAGGTTCTTTGCCATTTTTGTATTAATCAGTGTTTCATTATTTCAAAAAATATCATTGAAAATTAGTGGCAGGAGTGGTTCCTGCGGAATTTAAACGTGGCTGGGTGAGAAATTAAATTTTATTCTCCGGCTATCCATCACTCAAAACTTTTAAGTCGGGTCTGGCAGTTGTTTATCATTACTTTATCATTTGCACCAGCGCATTACCTGCTTCGAATATTGAAATCAAGAAAGCGATTTCTTATTCCGGGTAAAACTTTATCATTTTTACAAAAAAATGCAGGCAAGTTTAAAAACTTACCTGCATTTGTCGTTCACTCATCCGTCTATTTAATCGATTATTTTTTGCCGGTAGAAGCATTTTTACCACACATCGTGCATTTGCCGCTTTTTACAATTGCAGTATCGCTAACTACCACGCATTTGTTTTGATTCACCACTTTAAGTTTCATTTGCTCTTTGGGTGACCGGTTTGAATAAGTTAACTGGTTGGAGCAAAAACTCGAATTTTCAATCACCAGTTCATGCAATTGTTCAGGACTACCGGGTTTCATCACAACAGTTTTCATTTGCTCTTTAGCCGACCTGTTAATTGCGGTTACATCAGTGGTGATTTTGGCTGGCGTGGTATTCATTTTTACCACTTCCATTTTCATTTGCTCTTTCTTTGACCTGCTATTATTGGCTTGAGCGAATGCACCTGTAGATATTAAGGTGAATATAGCTACCAATATGATGTTAAAATTTTTCATCTTATTAAATTTTATGTTAGAAGATATCTTTTGTAAGGCTGCACTTAAAAATGCCTTGCTGTAATGGCTGGCACGTAGAATAACAAGGTATTATCAGAGTAGCCAGATACAGTTGCGTATATGAATCGGTAAGTTATTAACCGTATAGGTTGAATAATTAGGTAGGGGCTTAGTTGATTTCAGCAGGCCCGAAACTGATTGCTTATTTAGAAATGAGAAGGGAGCAAAGTAAGTATGGCGTGAAAATATTTTCCGAACGCTGGCAAAGCGGGCTTTCTGAACATGAGCACCTTCCACTTTTTTTTCGGTGTGGCTTTTATCAAATGGCAGCGATTCACTTTTTTTGTTGCTTAATTGAACACTTACCGGCTCATATTCACACTCTTTTATTAGTGTAGGAATATCCTTGTTTAAATCAGATAAAAAAGTATCTAAAGAGAATGAGCCCGTAATGAGTAAAAGGAGTGATATGGTGGAAACTATCTTTTTCATCTGTACACTTAAATTTTTCTACAGGAATATATGATCCTGTTATATCTTTTGAGTGTTATTTTGTACAAAGGAACATAAAAAAATTTGCCATTAACAAGATATCGGTGATTATTTCAGGCGGTTTTAAAATTTTTAACAGCTTTAAATAACTGATTAATAAGGCTATACAAATGATTTATTTATACATGTAATGTTTTGTATAAGTTGGCAAGCGTTTTTTCTACTATTGGCATGAAAGAATGGGAGTACAAGGAAAATAATTGTTTTTTAGATTTAATAAATGACTTTTGCTGCATAAACAATCTAATAATAATATGTTTGTCAAAATTGAATTGAGGTATTGGAAAGCCACGTTATAAAAATTTGGTTATGGAAAAAAGTCGCCTTGGATTACCCTTAAAAAATCAGCAGGTATATTTTAGGAATGGTTTTTTTCTATTGGCATATCAACTTTAAAATATAAGTAGGTTTAATTCAATCTAAAGTTCCAGAGAAATATCATTGTAAATTTTGCACAGTATGGTTGGGCTTGTTTAATTTTTTCCCAGCCGGAAACGCTTACTAATTCCGCAGCACAAGACCTACACTTTCAGGTTATACCATCCACTCGCTTGTCAGTTACCAGCGGCATTAAAACTCACCAAAAATATTTTTCTCTTTAATAGACTCTCACGATTATAAATTAAGAGCTTCCCAAAAGAAAGCTGTTAGTTGAAAACCCCGGCCGACATCAGCAAATAGTATTCAGGTTAAGCACAATGAACACCGCATCATACCCGATCCGGTGGAAAACGCAACCGGCAATTGAATTCATTAACACTTAAAATCTTATTTTTACTCACCTGTTTATTAAACAACCAGGCAACCACCGTTTGAAAAACTATCCTATCCTTGTCTTGTTTTCGATCACCATTCTTTCCTGTTCCCCGGCAATTGCACAACCCGTTACCGGTTTTTGGAAAGGCAAGATCGACCGTAAAAATGTAGAACTTAAAATAATAAAAAATGGCGACAGCATCACCGGTACCAGTTACTATTACGCATCCGCCAACAGTTACCGGCGTTACAGCATCAAAGGCTATTTTGATGACCGGGACAATAGTGTGGTATGGTGGGATGATGTGTTTATTGAAGAAAAAAACAGCAACCGGCTTTTCGCTGCAAAGGCTGCCACTCCATATCTTTCGACTGCAGATTTTAATTGCCCCGGCGGTACTAAAATGTACCTGAATGGAAAGTCAGCGTTAAAGGAAAATGACGAGGAAAAAGGCCCTGTTGATCTTACAAAAATGGAGGGGCATACTTTTAATGATGAATGGGATTTTGTAATTGAAAACTATACCCTCGGTGCCAACGACCCTGAATTGATTGATAGCATTGGTAAAATGGCTTTT
>JBBQQP010000375.1:0-3260 GCA_038215675.1 Chitinophagales bacterium
CCTACGGTTACCATATCCTCCAAATGTATAAAAGGTGTGGTTGTCGTTGATAGGTATAAAAGTGTTCATGTATAACTGACCACTTTGTAATTTGGATTGACCAATCCTCATGTTAAAATCCTTTCTTTCCATACCTCTGAAAGCCAGTTCGTTATTGGTAACGTCACCACCTAACAAGCCTTGTAAACCGCCAATGGTAGTTGCATTTTGTATATTAGTTTGCTGTGCAGCCGTTAAGTATGTTACTTGTGGGGCATATTGTTTGATAGCACCAATTATTTGTGCTGTATTAGGTGTATTGGTGATATTGTTAAACAAGGAAGCGATATTGGTGCCGCCTTTTAATGCTCTGGCTTCTACTGCGTTGTAAACATTAAAGAGCGTTCCGTTAAAATCTGTTGCCCTTCTGGTATCATCACGGGCAGTTAAACTACCGGTAAGATTTATTGAGCCACCTTTTTTACCAATAGCAATTCCGTAGTTTAAATCCAACTGAACCTGCTCACCATCCATTCCGCCCCTAAAATCGTTGGCACCTTTAGAAGTATTGCCTCCTGTGAATAAAGAAGCGGTTAGCTGTTTGATGTTTTTCTTCATCACTACGTTGATTACACCTGCTATGGCATCAGAGCCGTATTGCGCAGATGCTCCATCTCTTAGAACTTCTACACGCTCTATTGCAAAGGCTGGAATGGCGTTCAAATCTGTACCTACAGATCCTCTGCCGGGTGAACCATTTACATTAACCAACGATGAAGTATGTCTTCTTTTTCCATTTAACAATACCAATACCTGGTCTGGCCCGAGGCCACGCAATTGTGCCGGATCAATATGATCGGTACCATCGGCCACCGTTGTGGTATTGGAGGTAAAAGATGGCGCTACGTAATTTAAAATTTGATTCAAATTAGCTTGGGGAGCTGATTTGGCCAGGCTTGCGATGTTCAATACATCAACAGGAACCGGAGTTTCGGTAGATATTCTCCTTAAGCTTCTGGAACCGATAATTTGTACTGCTGCCAAATCGCCGGCAATGGTCAAGGTGAAATCGGCTGTTGTACTACCACCGTTTGTAATGGTTACTTTTTTCTGACTGATGTTAAAGCCCGTATAACTAACAGCTATATTGTAGGTGCCCTCCGGTAAATTAAAGTTATAAGTACCAGATACATCTGTTAAGGCTGTTTTACCTTTACCAATAATGGAAACCGTTGCAGAAGCTAGTGTTGCTCCGTTTTCATCTTTTACAAATCCGCTCAATGTGCCATTTTGAGCCTGAGCCAAGCCAATGCAAAAAAGATTGGCTAGCAAGCAGAGTAAAAACTTGCTTTTAATTAATTGTTTTCTCATAATTTGTTTTTTGGTTGAAAGTTTTTTGCCGATTCAACGTTCAAGCAAGGATAATGTTTAGTTAAATATAAAAAAAGCAAGCGATTCCCTAAACTTACCCTGTAAAAGAATACATTAAATTAAAAATGATATAATAAATCGAATCATTTGTATCCTGCCGTGAGAATATATTGGATGCAGATCAACTTCTAATACTTTCAGCCATTGGCATAACTATTTTTCCAACCATTTTTGGAGAAGGCAACGCAGGTGATGATGATTCTACGCACCTCTTTAGTTTAGTACTTAAATTAAAAATGTAGGGTGAAAAGCAATGTAATCAAGGGAAAGGATGGAAAATTTCAAATGTTTGTTTCCGTGGGTAGCGAAGTTTATATACTCGTGAGCGATCGTACGGAATCACAGTATATTGTTTTACAAGAAAAAATATCACATCGTGTATCATCGCATTGCGGATATGAAATCAAACGTAGCAAAAGACCTCCTTCGGGAAATTTGTATCGATGCATTTAGTTTTGATAGTGCGGGAAGGTATAAAAAGTGAAGCCCTTACAAACAGGGTATTAAAATTTAGTTTCGTTAAAAAAATAACCCGAATAAAATAAACAGGAAAACACAAGGCGATATGAAAAAAATAACAATGATTGCGGTTTTGATTATTGGCTGGTGGCAGGTGAAGGCACAGCAAACAGTCATACATTATTTATCAGGAACTGACAAAGACCACACCGTAGCATGGGACTTTATGATAACCAAAGGAATGAACAGTGGCAAATGGACTACTATTCCCGTTCCCTCTTGTT
The DNA here is from genome assembly GCA_038215675.1 of Chitinophagales bacterium. GTDB lineage: Bacteria > Bacteroidota > Bacteroidia > Chitinophagales > Chitinophagaceae > Ferruginibacter. The sequence continues at coordinate 2,154 of JBBQQP010000375.1, forward strand.
GGGAGCAGCAGGGCTTTGGCACGTTCAATTACTTTCAGGATAATGAGAACCCCGATGAGCAGGGAATGTATAGACATGCGTTTAAAACAACATCTTCATGGACCAATAAAAAAATATTCATTGTTTTCGACGGCTCCATGACGGATACCGAAGTAAAGATTGATGGTAAGCTGGCAGGCCCCATTCACCAGGGCGCTTTTTACCAGTTTCGATATGATATAACGGAACTGCTCAATCCTGGTACAGATCATTTGCTGGAAGTAACCGTCAGTAAAAAATCAGCCAACAATTCCGTAAATCGTGCCGAGCGCCAGGCTGACTTCTGGTTGTTTGGCGGCATCTTCCGTCCTGTTTTCCTGGAGATTGTGCCGCAAACTTTTATTGAGCGGGTAGCTGTAGACGCAAAAGCAACGGGTGTATTCGGTATGCAGGTGTTTACAAAAAATGCCGTTAAAAATCAATCCGTAGAAATTCAGTTACAGGAGTTGAATGGTAAAAATGTAGGCCAACCATTTAAGGTAGGCGCTACCGATAGTGTATATCTTAAAAATACGTTTACCGGTATTAAAAAATGGAATCCGGAGCAACCCAATCTTTACCAGGCGATGGTTTCAATAAAAGAAGGTACCAAAACAATTCATACCATCCGGCAACGGTTTGGGTTTCGCACCGTTGAGTTTAGAGAACAGGATGGTTTTTATGTGAATGATGTGAAGATAGTGATGAAGGGTGTTTGCAGGCACAGTCAATGGCCCGAGAGTGGCCGCACATTAAGCCGTGCAGTGCATTTGATGGATATTGGTTTGATAAAAGGCATGAACATGAATGCGGTTCGGATGTCGCATTATCCGCCCGACCGGGAATTTTTAGATCTCTGCGACAGCCTCGGCTTATTTGTATTGGATGAACTAACCGGCTGGCAAAAAGCGTATGATACGGTGGTGGGGAGAAAGCTGGTGAAGGAATTGGTGTTACGTGATGTAAATCATCCCTCGGTTATTATCTGGGACAATGGCAATGAAGGAGGCTGGAACCGGGCACTGGATGGCGATTACGATTTGTATGATCCGCAAAAGCGTTTTGTGATGCACCCCTGGGAAAAATTCA
>JBBQQP010000376.1:0-3243 GCA_038215675.1 Chitinophagales bacterium
TCTCATCCTGATTTTAAACTTCTTTTCTGTATATTGCACGAAATTTAGAAATATCAAACTATCCAACACCATACCGCATTTCCTCAGCAGCAATCTTGATTTGCTGAATCACTAAGTTCAACTCTTAGCCACGTTGTTACTGCAACTGGCATGTCACTCTTTTTAGTTTAAGCAATTTTTGAAAGGCATTTCACTTTCAACCATCTAACAATTTATCAATTTAACAATACAACAATCTGATAGCTATCGGATCAACAATTCAACAATACAACTATGCATACAACAATCGCATTATCCGCCAATACACAGCAATACATCGATCTGGAAGAAAAATACGGAGCCCACAACTATCATCCATTACCGGTAGTTCTCGAACGGGGCGAAGGCGTTTTTGTTTGGGATGTAGATGGCAAACGCTACTACGATTTTTTAAGCGGTTACTCCGCAGTTAACCAGGGACACTGTCATCCTAAAATCATTGCAGCGCTTACCGAACAGGCGCAAAAACTGACCTTAACAAGCAGGGCATTCCACAGCAATTTGCTGGGAGAATATGAAAAGTATATCACCGATTATTTTGGATACGACAAAGTGTTGCCGATGAATACCGGTGTAGAAGGTGGCGAAACAGCCATCAAACTTGCACGCAGGTGGGGCTACAAAGTAAAAGGCATTCCGGATAACGAGGCCAAAATAATTTTTGCAGCCGGTAATTTTTGGGGCAGAACACTGGCGGCCATCTCCTCCTCCACGGACTCGAGCAGCTATGACCAGTTTGGTCCGTTCATGCCTGGTTTTGAAATCGTTCCTTATAATGATCTTACTGCTTTGGAAGCTGCCTTACAGGATAAGAATGTGGCTGCCTTTATGTTTGAACCTATACAGGGAGAAGCTGGCGTGGTTGTGCCGGATGAGGGTTATTTAACCGAGATTCGAAACCTTTGCACCCAATATAATGTGCTGATGATTGCAGATGAAATACAAACTGGCCTTGCCCGTACCGGTAAAATGCTGGCTTGCGATCATGAAAACGTACGACCGGATATATTGATCCTTGGTAAAGCTTTAAGTGGCGGCGTACTGCCGGTAAGTGCGGTGCTGGCAGATGATGAAATTATGATGACCATAAAGCCCGGAGAGCACGGCAGTACTTATGGAGGTAATCCGTTGGCTTGTGCCGTTGCCATGGCAGCATTGCAGGTTTTGAAGAATGAAAGGATGGCAGAAAATGCAGCAGCGATGGGAAAATTGTTGCGCAACGAAATACGCAAACTGAATTCGCCTTTTGTTGAACTGGTAAGAGGAAAAGGTTTACTGAATGCCATTGTAATTAAACACAGCAACCCGGAAGCCGCCTGGGATTTATGCCTTACATTAAAAGAAAACGGACTATTGGCCAAACCAACGCATGGTGATAAGATTCGATTTGCACCACCTTTGTCAATCACCAAAGAACAGGTAATGGAATGCGTTGGCATCATTGAAAAAAGTCTGGCAACATTGTAAACTTTATTGTTCAACATAGCGTTAAGTTAGGTGTGAATGGTGAATGGTGAATGATCAATGATAAATGGTGTAATATGACCATTCACCATTCACAGATCAGACCATCATTTCATTCTTATTGCAGCAACTGAAAAAAGTCGCCAGAGTCTTGCAACATTACATTATAAAGTAAAATTGTCAGCCGGTAATCAACAAATGCCTGCTGAATTATTTACATAATATTACCTTCGCCTGATAATTAAATTTATGGATATACACCTTCATCACGATCACGTGGAATCGCATTTGGAAAGCACAGATTTTTTAAGAGATATTGTAATTGGCATGAGTGATGGATTAACCGTTCCCTTTGCATTGGCAGCAGGTTTGAGCGGCGCTGTTTCAAGTAGCAATATCATTGTAATTGCAGGTATTGCAGAAATTTGTGCAGGTAGTATTGCTATGGGACTCGGTGGATATTTGTCAGGCAAAACTGAACAGGATCATTACGATAGCGAAATAAAAAGAGAGTATGTTGAAGTGGAAAATTTGCGTGAAGTTGAGATCAAGGAAACAAAAGAATTTTTTGCGAATATTGGTTTAAGTGAGCAGGTGCAGGAACTTGCCACCGAAGAAATTTCAAAAGATAAAGACCGCTGGGTCAACTTTATGATGAAGTATGAACTGGGTCTTGAAAAGCCCGATCCCAAAAGAGCAACCAAGAGTGCTCTCAATATCGGGCTATCCTACATTGCGGGTGGTATCATACCACTCAGTCCGTATTTTTTCATTTCAGATTCTGTGGAGGCATTGGAAATTTCTGCTGTGGCTACATTAATCTGCCTGTTTATATTTGGATTTTTCAAAAGTAAAATGACAGGCATCAACCCGTGGAAGGGTGCTTTACAGGTAATGCTAATCGGCGCAATGGCTGCAACAGCCGCATTTGGCGTGGCTAAGTTGTTTGAAGCAAAAATGTAAACAACGAACGCCGTATGCTGAACATTACTAATTTTCAAAAAAAATATGGAACAAGCAAGGAGCCGGTTGTATCCATCCCTGATTGTAAATTAGAAAAAGGAATTTACTGGATCAAGGGAACGAATGGATCTGGCAAAACTTCCCTGCTAAAATCGATCGCCGGACTCATCCCTTTTGAAGGTAATATTTTAGTGGATGGTTGTGATATTAAAAATAACAGGATGGACTATCTGCAACAAGTGAATTATGCAGAAGCCGAACCGCAATACCCACTTTTTTTAACCGGTAAAGAGTTAATTGATTTTTACCGGTCCACCAAAAAAGGAAATTTTCCGGATTCATTGCTAAGTAACCTGGGTATAGAAAAATTTATGCACCAGAAAACATCCACCTACTCCAGTGGTATGCTTAAAAAATTATCATTGGTATTGGCATTTATTGGTAACCCAACCCTGGTATTATTGGATGAACCATTGATTGCACTGGATGTAGCGGCAGTAGAGGTTTTACAAGCTGCGATCAGGCAATACAACCAAACGGGCGTGTCGTTTATCATAACTTCCCATCAATTATTTAACAACGAACTGATCAGCTGTACCACCAACTTATTGTTACAGGAAAAATCGCTTCAGCTGAAATCCATATGAAAACACTTGCCAGCATTTTACTGAAAGTATGGGTGAAGCAGTTTTACATCATCAATGCAGGCTTTTTATTTTTTGTTTTCTTCTTTTTTTTCGGAATGGTAAATGGTGGTCAGCTAATTTCTTATCATAT
>JBBQQP010000377.1:0-3185 GCA_038215675.1 Chitinophagales bacterium
AAGTAGTAAGTCTCGATGGGGGTGAGCCCACCCTTGGGCAATATGCGCTGCGTTGGTTCATGCGTTTTTATGAATGGGCCTTCATTATTTTTTTCTTATTCTGGGGTAATATTTATGGTGTGGTATGGCTGCTGATTGGTGGGATTACTTCAATCATTATTATTTCAGCATCACCAAAAAGCCAGCGACTGGGCGATCTGGTGGCAGGAACGGTAGTAGTGGAAACGGCTTCTAAGTTTACAGTAGATGATACCATATTTATGCATGTGGCACAAACCGATTACCACGTAAAATTTCCAGAAGTAATGCGATTGAGTGACCGTGACATCAATACCATTAAAAATGTGCTGAACCAGGCAAAAAAATCAAATAGTTTTGAGATGTGTAACCGCATAGCGCAAAAAGTACAGGATGTCTTAAAAGTATCTACCGATCTGTATGCAATGGATTTTCTTGAAAAAATAATGGAAGATTACAATTATCTGGCAACAAAAGAGTGAACGCTCCTCTGCGACTGTCGCTAAATTATTAAAAATATTTTCGGGAAACCTTTTTTTCAATTGCAGAAGCATTACCCCCGGCTAAAAGCATGTGCAAGCATAAATCCCATAATACCCAATACGGTAATAATCAAAGCAACAACTGTAATAATACCAGCAAAACGAAAATAAATCTTCAGGTTTTTAAAGGATGCAACGAGCGTTTCCTGATCGTTTGTTTTTAATGCAACCTGTATATTTTTTGCAAACCTGAATAAGTACATCGACATAAAAAATATGATACCCGCAAGAACGAGATAAATAATACCAACCATTCCCCCAACCAATAATCCGTTCGTGCTACCGGTGGCATTGCCAGTCAATCTTGCATACATTGATGCAGCAAAAATGGCCGCTAGCAAAATGAATCCACTATATATAAATCCGATTACTGCCAAAAAGTTCCCCCACACGGCAGTCTCCTTCAGGTGTGTACTAATTGTGCTGTCAACGATCAAATCTGTTTCAATAAGGTTTAGTTCGTTTTCCATTATACTATTTTTATAAAATAATAAGCTGAGAGGATCTATTTCGGCAAACTTTCAAAATGATGTCAGGCAAACTGCTTTTTGTAATAACAGCGATCGTTAAGCTACAACTTAATTAAAAAACTGAGTTGAAGCCAGTCCGAAAAAGACCAATACAATTATCACCAGAATGACAACGAGAGACGATATGATCAAACCGATGATGGAGCAGATTCTACCTGCATTGGAGGTGCCATAACTGGCCTGGGAATAAAAGTCGGGAGATTCTCTAAACAACTTTCTGTCTTTATTTGCCAGCACCAGCCCAATTACCCCGCATATTAAACCCACAATTCCATAACAGAATGCCCCGATGATTGATATGATACCCAGTACCAGTGCAGTGGTTGCATTGGGAAGATTTTGCTGTACATTATGACCAGGAATAGAGGAAAGTAAATCTTTTTGTTCCATGAGAAAGTTAAATTAATGATAGGTTAAGATCTTGAATAAATAATTGATTAGTGTAATCAATGCGATAAATATATAACTATAAACGATGATTGAGTTACCTTTTTTAAATTTAAATATCAAATGCAATGCAGCAAATAAAAAGAAGAATAATAGCGGGATGGTAACCGGGTGTAATTGAACGCTCTTTAACAGGTTACCCTTTAGCAATACAACTAAACTCCTTTGCAGTCCGCAACCCGGGCAGTGGATGTGCAGATAATATTGCCATGGACAGGGCAACTGGTGTTTCTCCAGCCAGCTCACAACTTGTATAAAAATGGTTGCAAACAAGTGAAATTATTTTGATATTTAAGCTATTTAATAATTGCTGATAATCTAATGCCTGTTGACCGGTTCGTTAACCCGATATATTGACTGGAATCAATGACACAACGGGCGCATATCGGTTTCTATTAAACATGTAAAGCCAAAGAAACCCAGGCATCACTCTTAAAAATACCTGGTGATATCCAGAAGATTTAAAAATTTAAATGCATCCGAAAACTGACGGTGTTCCGCCGTCAGATTATTAGCGATTGGCTAATTGCTAATAAGCACGTGCAAACAAAACCCGCTGCGAACTTACATTACCGGTCAAAATACATTTGCCTTCTTCCTTTTCATTGTCTAGTGGTATACAGCGTATAGTAGCCTTGGTTAGTTCCTTAATTTTATTTTCTGTTTCTTCGGTACCATCCCAATGAGCTGCAATAAAGCCGGGCTTTTCATCCAGCAATTTTACAAACTCATCCCAGCTATCCGCTTTGGTAATCCGCTCTTCCCTGAAATTTTTGGCTTTATTAAAAATAGCAGTTTGAATTTCATCCAACAGACCAATGATTCCATGGCTCAATCCATCGATGCTGAAAGTCATTTTTTCTTTAGTATCCCGCCTTGCTACTTCCACTACATTATTGGCCAGGTCTCTTGCACCAATGGCGATGCGAACGGGAACACCCTTCATTTCATATTCAGCAAATTTCCATCCTGGCCGGTTATTATCATTGTCGTCATATTTTACAGAGATACCTGCTGCTTTCAACTCCTGCATAACCACTTTCACCTTTTCGTCTATTAGCCTTTTTTGGTCTTCCCCTTTAAAAATAGGGACAATCACCACCTGTATTGGAGCTAATTTTGGAGGCAATACCAAACCTTGGTCATCGCTATGCGCCATCACGAGAGCGCCAATCAGGCGGGTGCTTACTCCCCAGCTCGTGGCCCACACATAATCAAGCTTATTGTTTTTATCCGAAAATTTCACATCAAAAGCTTTCGCAAAATTTTGTCCGAGGAAATGAGAAGTACCCGCCTGCAAGGCTTTTCCATCCTGCATCAATGCTTCAATACAATAGGTATCTACCGCTCCGGCAAAACGTTCGTTGGCCGACTTTACCCCTTTAATCACCGGCATTGCCATAAACGTTTCAGCAAAGTCAGCGTACACATTCAGCATCTGCACGGTTTCGTCTACTGCTTCCTGTTCGGTGGCATGGGCGGTATGACCTTCCTGCCATAAAAATTCAGTGGTTCGCAGAAATAACCTGGTACGCATTTCCCAGCGAACTACATTGGCCCATTGATTGATTAGCAATGGCAAGTCACGATAAGATTGTATCCATCCTTTATAAGTGTTCCAAATAATTGCTTCACTTGTTGGGCGAAC
>JBBQQP010000378.1:0-3162 GCA_038215675.1 Chitinophagales bacterium
AAATAATCAGGTACCAGTTCATCACCCAACTCATCCCGTTCGTTTACCGCTGTCCACAATGTTTGGGTACCTGGCGCCCAATCCATACCTACCGGATTTCTTAGGCCATAAGCATAACTACGCTCCCCTGAGCCATCAAGGTTTACTTCCAGTATAGCAGCCCGTCTAATTTCGTTAGCAAGGCCTTTTTCTGCCACGTTGCTTCCTGAGCCAACAGCGATATAAATTTTATTTTTAGCTGTATTTGTAATTATATTTCGAGCCCAGTGCCTGTTGTTTTCGCCAGCAGGCAGTGCTACAATTTTTTCCCCGGTTACCTGTTGCAATAAAGTATCGCCTGGCTGGTATTTATATTTCATCAAAGCATCTGTATTGCCGACATAAAAATGATTGTCAATAATCAACATACCAAAGGGCTGATTCAAATTCTCTGCAAATAAATAACTCTTTTCTGGTATCCCATTTTTATCTGCATCCTTGTATAACATGATTTTATTGGCACTTTCACCAATATGCTGGGTCTTTATTTTACGGGAAATTTTGGCACCTAATTTCAATATGCCTTTTAATATGGTATTGGATTCTGCCACAAAAATATCGCCATTGTCTGCTACATAAATCCATCGTGGATGCTCCAGCCCATCTGCAAATTTATTAACAGAGAAACCTTTTGGCGCCATAGGCATTTCACCTTTTGCCCATCCAATTACTTCGCTGAAATTTTTGGCTGAGCCAGTAGCGTATGGAACGGGTAGGCTATCATCCTGATAACCGGTTGTTACTACAGATCCGCCATAAGATCCTTTATTCATTTTTTTAGTATTGCAGGAAACCACAACAAAAAAAAACAACGTAATTGAGTAAATATTTTTCATCTTATTTAAGCAGTGTTAGGGTTTTAAAGCCTACCATCGATATTTTTTATTGGTTAATAAAAAAAATTGCAGTTGCGTTGAATTTAAAGAAAGCACCACTGGTAGCAACTTCGGTTTTGTGCCAATTCTAACGTCGCAAACTTTTTTAAAAATTGTTTCAAAAATTTCTGTTTTTTAACACAAAATTTAGTACCTCATCCTTCAACGTTTATGTTTTAAGACATTATGCTTTTTTCTTCGCTACCGGAACACAATCCGGCACTTTCTTACCACCCTTCGTTTTAGTTCCAAGTTGTTTATAACCTTTCCAGCAAGGGTCTTCCTTTGTTTTAGCACTTTTCGTTTTTGTTGCCATATGTATCTTTTGTTTTTATGAAAGGCAGAAAATAAAATACAGCCAGTCTTAATGCATTCTTTTAAAATCTGAAAGCCATCACATTTTACAGTGCCAAAGGGTTGGCAAAGGACACCCATCATGGCCAGGTACCGTTCTTGTTTTCGTCAACCGAAACTCCATTGATATCCGATCTCTATGGCCTTCTAAATACACCCGTTGTATTTGCTTATCTTATATTATCTGTCCTTCATTTTCGTTTTCAAATTGTTGTTCATCAGCAGGTTCTACATGGATGTTCCCGGAGATTTTAGTTGATGGTTTTAAATCTCCCTCTTTGTTATCTGTATCGGGCGCAATAGATTCTGTTGGTTTGTAATCCGCTGCGTTTTGCTCCCGCTCTTTCTGATCTAACTCAGATTTTTTCCCGGGTACTAAATTTTTTTCTTCAGCCATCATCTTTAATTTTTAATTGTGAAATTGAGAACTAAAAAATTCAATTCTATTTATTAAATGCGGATTTCAGATCCGTTACAACCAATGCTTGTGCATCTTTAGCTTGTTCAACAACAGCTGCCATACCAAAAAACTCATGCGTGGTTCCATTGTAGAGTTTGTAGTTGGTAGCAACTCCGGCCGTTTTTAAATTTTCAGCAAGCAACGCCCCTTCACTTCTTAAGGGATCGTATTGTGCGCCAATGATTGTAGTAGCAGGTAAACTTTTTAAGTTTGCAGTCACCAAAGAGATCATTGGGCTTTTACCTTCAGCAGCACTCTTTAAATATTTGTCAAAAAACCACTTCATCAATCCCGAACTTAATGGTTTAGTGCTATCACTTTCTTTGTAAGAGTCCGTAGTAAAATCATACCCGGCAATTGGATATACCAATACCTGGTAAATGGGTAATTGCGTTCCTTTATCTCTTGCCATCATACTTACGGCTGCAGCAAGGTTACCGCCTGCACTTTCACCAACCACAGCGATTTTTTTAGAATCGCCCTTTATTGAAGTTGCATTTTTTACTACCCACTGGTATGCAGCGTAACTATCATTGTGCGCTGTAGGAAATTTATACTCAGGCGCCTGCCTGTACGCTACTGAAACCACAATTGCTTCAGCCTGGTTGGCGAGTCCTTCGGCAGATGCATTATAGGTGTCGAGGTCAGCAATTACCCATCCACCGCCGTGATAATACACAATTACGGGATATGCATCTTTTCCCGTTTTAGGGGTATAAATACGAAGATGTATGGTGCCGCCCGTTACTGCGATATCTTTGCCAGAGGTATCACAATTGCTTACCGGTACTAAAATGTCATGCTCTTTAATAACATCCATGGCAGCCGTTGCAGGCGAAGGTTGTTTTCTTGCTTCCGGTGCTGATAAACCGGTAATTGCAGGTGCCTTATAACTTACCAGTTTTTCTATCACTACAGCCATTGGATCTGTCATGTCTTTTCCCCAGCCTGGTTTGGGCTCAGCAGGTGTAAGACCAACTGTTTTATTTGTTGAATCATGTACCATCGTTTTTGAACTGTCCAGATTATTGGATTCAGTATTCGAAGCGTTATTATTACAGGACGAATATGTGAGTAAACAGGATGCCGTAAAAATGGCGAGGCTATATCTAAATGTCCTGTTTTTTATACGCTTTAAGTAATTCATTTTAATTGTATTGAGTTGATTGAGAAATATTTTTCCACGACTTCTGTAGTTTTCATAATTCCCGTGGTGATTTTTCTTTGTTAAGTTATTTGATTATTGGGTGGCTTAAGCCTTCTTTTTACCCTTTGTAGTTTGACCTGGTTTTAAAATCACTTTTGTCCATCCCTTGTCTCTTTTATCAAAATGAATGTAAGCATCCGGTGCTTCATCCAATGAAATTTCATGAGAAACAATTTTTGAAGGATGAGCCTTGCCTGCCGAGATTAACGTACAAAGTTGACGGTTGT
>JBBQQP010000379.1:0-3152 GCA_038215675.1 Chitinophagales bacterium
TTTTTATATGCAATATTTTAGGTCCGGGAATATCCTTCAGGTCGTTTAATGTATCTACCAGTTTGGTGATATTATGACCATCGATCGGCCCAAAATAACGCAATTGCAAGGCTTCAAAAAGATTGCTGCTTTTACTAACCAACCCCTTCAAACTTGCTTCGAGTTTGCTCGCCATTTCACGACTGAAGTTTTTGCCTACCGGTAATTTACCGAGCGCCTTCCACACATTATCACGCAGTTCATTGTAGGTATGTGATGTGGTGATATCAGTTAAATATTCTTTTAAAGCACCCACATTCGGGTCGATGCTCATGCAATTGTCATTCAGAATAATCAGCACATTGCTGTTGGCTGTACCAGCGTGATTCATTGCCTCAAAAGCCAGACCAGCCGTCATTGCCCCATCGCCTATTACTGCTATATGTTGCTTTTCTTTTTCTCCTTTGTAATAACTGGCCATCGCCATCCCCAGGGCTGCACTGATGGAAGTAGAAGAATGCCCAACTCCAAATGTGTCATACTCACTTTCGCTTCTGTTAGGAAAGCCACTGATTCCTTGATATTTTCTATTGGTTGGAAAAACATCTCTTCTACCGGTTAGAATTTTATGACCATAAGCCTGGTGACCGACATCCCATACTAATTGATCGTAGGGCGTATTAAATACATAATGTAATGCTACACTTAATTCAACCACACCTAAACTCGCCGCAAAATGTCCCCCGTGTACGCTTACCACATCAATAATATACTGACGCAATTCGTCACAAACCTGGTGTAATTGCTCCTTGCTTAGTTTTTTTAAGTCATCAGGGGTATTGATGTTGCTTAATAATTTGCCTGCTTTAATTTCCATGCTGATTTATTTGCTTTGCAAAGTTAACTTCTTTTTCGAGGTAATCGCTTTCCTGGTTGTGAGCCAGTCATCCGTCCGAGGGAAAGACTTACAGTGCTTTGCAGCTTATTAATTTTTTTATTTTGTATTAGTACCCAACTTTAATTTTTGTAACTTTTCCTGATGTAAAATTCTACCATTTTATTCTGTTGCCACAAAGCAATGGTTTTGAATTAACAACTGTATGATTGATCAATTTAAACCACAGTTACCATAAAACTGACGTTACTGTCTATTTATTGCTGATATCACTAACTAATTTGAATGTTTTCCATCTCAGAACCTCAAAACAACTGGATATTAAACGCATATTGAGGTTAATAGTTTAGAAATTGCTTCGTTGTAAGCCTATTATTTAACCATACTGCATCATATTCAAAATCAGATCCGGGTTTGGACAGTTTTGAAGGTATCGCTCACTTTCACCGATGGTACAAACGCCGGGATAATCGCCTTCTTTTAAATCCATATCACCAATTATCTGAAAATGCAGATGCGGTGGCCACCAACCATTTTCTTCGGGTTTGCCAAAATGGGCAATCAATTCTCCACGACTAATGTATTGGCCTGGATGCAATTGCGCTATATCTACCAAACTAACATGGCCGTATAACGTATGAAATGCGATGGTGTCTAACTGGTGTTGTAAAATTATAGTAGCTCCATAATCGCCAAAATTATTGTTGAAGGCGAAACTGTGAACCATACCGCCCAGTGGAAGAAAAACTTCGGTACCTACCGGTCCCCAAATATCAATACCAAGGTGAATGGAACGGGAAGAAGCAGCTCCTGCCGGGTCTCCGCCGAAAGAGGATGTTTTGACACCTCCTGATTCGAAAAGATCGCTCCGTTTATAGAGGACCCGATTTTCATTATAGCCTCCAATCCCGAATTGAGCCTGTTGACTTTTTAATTTTGTATCAACATATTGAGAAAACTTTTGAGTATCTGCAATATCAGCCGCAGTAAGTTCTTTATTGGCCGAGGTAAAATTGAAGTGATGTAATTTTTCTTTTTCAGGGTTAAAATTTACAACCGGGTGAAATGCTGAGCGGTTTTTGATTAGTACGTTTTCTAAATCATTGTTCATGTGATGAAGGTAGGAAGCTTTCATTGATAATTGATAATTTGGTGATGGGTATACCAGCGAGTTAATCTACTATTTAGCGTTGAAAAACTACCTTTTCCCTAAAAACATTGGCAGTATAGATTTCGAAAAATTTTTTAAACTTTTTCTACAATAAGATGGTTGCCAATAAGGCAAAAGATCGGAAACTGTTAGAATGAACCTTTTCACTATCACATATCCTTTCACCACATTTCATCGCAGTTTATCCAATAATAAAACGTTTATCGCAATTGCAAACTAGCCAGACTTCTTGTTTTCTACGACTATTTAAAATAGAACGAATTCTAACCAAATCACTCCATAATTATTTAAAATCTAAAACGCTTTTTTACTTGGATAGTATTTGCACTGGTACCCTGCGCCGGTATAATATCATTGGGATAATCTGTATTGAAACCTCCCACAACCGGCAAACCAATCGACCGGTCGCTTAGCAGCATTTCCAGTTTTTTACCAGTCTCCATTTCAAACGCTACATCAAAACCGTTGCTGGTTATGCCCGTATAGGCAATGTTTCTGAAGTAAGTATTATCTTCTTTTTCGGATACAACATACCTGTTTCCATCTATTAGAATTGCCGACACCTGGCTGCTATCGCTGATGGTAATATTTACATAATCTACCTTTTCTCTCGCAGCATTGATATGCAAAGCAACCGTTCTGTAAGTACCGCTGCTGGTATCTTTTGTAACAACGGCAGTTGGCGGCATCAATACCATAACAGGCGCATCATTTAAAAGTCCTTTAAATCCTTTTATACCAGAGGGTTTTCCCCCATCCTTAAAAAAAGCAGCTGTAAATTTATCGGTGGTTTTAAAATCAGACATCCATTGTGCTTTGGAAGAATCTGCATCCATTGAATAACGCAGGTGAGATTGTAAAGGATGTTGCCGGGAATAACCAGCCGTAAAATGTGCAGCCAGCATAGCACCTATAAAACACAAGAATGCGGTGAGCGGGATAAGCCCCTTTTGATTTTTAAATCCAGGGTAAAAAACAGGTAACAACAAGCCCGTGAATAAGCCGACCCCAATTACTACAAAGGGCATGTTTTCGCCCAACGCAAATGCTATAAAAGTTGAATAAAGCGTTGGCGCTAAAAAACAGATTGCCGGTATCACACTGGCA
>JBBQQP010000380.1:0-3113 GCA_038215675.1 Chitinophagales bacterium
AGGCCTGCCCTTGCTATACCTCGCAATACCAATGGCGGCGGCGCTTAGTACCACGCATTGTTTTTTACCTCCACACCCGGGACCGGTGGTTTTGGTAAATGCGTTTCACGCCAATATGGGGAAAGTATTGGTGTATGGAATTTTTATTACCATCCCCACCGTAATCATTGCCGGACCGCTGCTGGGCAGGGTTTTACAAAAAATAAAAACGGATACTTCCGCACTTTTTTCAGTAGAAGAGAATTTATCAGACAGGCAATTGCCTGCTGTACTTCCAAGTTTTGCTGTTGCTTTGTTACCCGTATTCCTGATTACAATGGCTGTAATTGCCAATAGCTTTTTGCCCGAGGAGTCGTTGATAAGAAAAATGCTAAGCTTCACCGGTGACTCCACCATTGCTTTACTGCTGGCAGTGATTATTGCAATTTATTTTTTTGGAATAAAGGGCGGGCACAAAATGGAAACCGTGATGAAGTGGTTAAACGATGCAGTCGGCGGCATTGCCATGATATTATTAATTATTACCGCAGGTGGTGTATTAAAGCAAGTATTAACGGATAGCGGCACCGGTGCCTACATCGCAGGCTTCAGCAGAAAATGGCAGATGCCACCCTTGGTGTTTGGATGGATTGTTACTGCATTATTGAGAGTTACGATTGGGTCTGCAACGGTAGCGGGTATTACAGCTGCTGGTGTAGTGTCGCCATTGGTTTCAACCGGCGTAGTGTCACCAGAGCTAATGGTATTGGCAGTGGGAGCCGGCAGTGTATTTGGATCGCATATCAATGATTCTGGTTTTTGGATGTACAAGGAATTTTTTAAACTTACCCTGAAGCAAACTTTTTTATCATGGACGGTAATGGAAAGTGTCATTTCTTTTTTAGGGTTGGCTGGTGTATTGTTGCTGGATCTGATTTTGTAAATTAAACGAAGCCATTCACAGATAATTGTTTTAATTAATAACAGTCTTTTCTTACCAATCATATTCGGATAAAATGCGGAATGAATCATTTAAATAAGTCGGGTTATACCAAAATAACCTAATCTGTTTGTTCAGGGAGAATGCTACCTTTTTGCAAATAAGATCTATTTGTTCTTAAGCTTTATGGTGCAATAATTTATTTAAAATCGTATCTTTTGCCCCGATATTAAAATCCAAATCACCAACGGCTGAAAGTTTCTAATCTATGCTCCTCTTAAAAAGATTTTTTTTTACCCCTTGTTTGCTTTTTTTTAATTTTTTGTCAGCGCAAAATTATCAGGCTATTAATGGTTCTTCGTATGCAGGAAGCCTTGCTTCTTCCAATAACCCTGCCTCCATTGTGCATGTGCCTTATACGTGGGATATTACCCCGTTTGCTGTTCAGGTAAAGCAAAGCACCAACGCCTATACAGTAAAAAACTTTTCCCTCCTTTCATCGCCTGGCAATGCCGAAATTTTATCGAATAACGGAATTAAAAAAAGATTTCAATTCGCTAACCAAAACATTCGCTTATTGAATACAAGAATCAGCCTGAATTCAAAAGCGGCCATTGCATTTGGTGCCAACATCCGCAATTCAGTTTATGCTACCACCAGCCGGGCAAATTTCCAGGATACGATGTTTAGTTTGGCCGATTTCATGAAAATAAATACGGATTATCGGCCATTGGCGGCAGAAGCAGTTGGAAGCACCTGGGCTGAACTGTATGCGACCTACGCTCAAACAATTATTGATGACGGAGATAAGTTATTGAATGCAGGTGTTACGTTCAAGTTGAATCGTGCGCTTGCGGGCGGTTATGCAATTGCAGAGGGATTGAGTTATACGCCAACTGTTTTATCGGGCATACCTGCTTACCTGGTTACCAAAGGCAATATACAATATGGCTATTCAGCCAATATCGATGCAATAAAAAGTGGTAACACAGGAACTGCAAACAGGAGGGCATTTCTTGAGAATAACACTACCGGTATTAGCGTTGATATGGGCCTCGAATACATCCGGTTAACAGAAGAAGATAAAGAGGAGGGAGGTGATTTTGCATACGAAACCAAGATTGGTATTTCTATGATGGATATCGGTAGAAATAATTTTAAATACGGAAGCAGGAGCAGAACCGGGTCCGGGGTAAAATCCGGCGTTACCGATACTGTACTCGAGAATAAATTTTCGGTGATAGAATCTTTTGATCAATTCAATGATAGCCTTGCAACAATCGCTGGTTCATTTGGTAGATTAACCGGAGAGTATAATATCTACCAGCCAACCCGCATAATAATTAATATTGATCAGCACATCCTTAAAAATATTTTTTTAAATATGGAATTAACGATACCTGTTGTTCCGCTGGTACCGAAGAAATTGCGGTACATCAAGGATATGAATTTGCTGGCCATTACACCCAGGTGGGAATTGAAGTCAGTAGGGGCCTATATGCCAATACTGGTGAATACTCGTGGGCAGGTATGGGTAGGAGGGGCATTTAAAGCCGGCCCCGTATTAATGGGAACGCATAATTTAAGTAACCTGTTTGGTAAAAATAAAATGCAGGCGGGTGGATTTTATGTTGCGCTTACCATCAGGCCGGGTAAGAAGTTTGAGCGACAAGCACATTACCCAAAAGGCAGACTTTTACAAAAGAATAAGCGAAGTTATGAATGTCCAAAATAATGAATTGGTGCTTGTAATATTTAGGCTGTGCCAATAGCTTTGTCCCGTCAATGGCTTTTAAAAAAGCGGTTGAAAAATACCTTGTTTATTTTGAAAATGTAAAGGATGTTTTTGGGAGTAAATGCAATGGGCGCCTACTGAAATGGGCACCAGAGCAATTTGTAAAATATTTATTTCATCCGGCCGGTAATTTGAAATAAATAAAAATTTTTACCGGCAGCACATTGTTGATAAATCTGTAAAAGTGAATGATTAAAAACGATATTCATCTTAAATTTAGTACTCCAATTTATTGATAAAAATTACAATTAAAAGATCATGGAGCTGGATAAAGTATTTGCCAATAACGAAAAATGGATTGCTGACAAACTAAGCATAGATCCACTATATTTTGAAAAATTATCAGCAGGTCAAAATCCTGAAATTTTGTATATCGGTTGTTCGGATAGCAGGGTTACC
>JBBQQP010000381.1:0-3099 GCA_038215675.1 Chitinophagales bacterium
TCATTTCGGTTGGTTCAAAAAACTCGCCTGTTGAAAGTTGTGTCTTGGTAAAACGGTTATCATCCGGAGGCAATTGTGATTTTACTTTTGCATAATCCAACGCCCTGTTATCACCGATTGCATATTGAATACCACCTAAAATATGTTTTAAATAATTGGCTTCGCTGAAAGATTCTTTGGTATGTCCCAGTTCTGTATAAAAAGCCCGGCCGCCATCATATTCATGGTACCAGGCCATTGGATGATTGTCGCCATTCGTTCCACCCCGGTAGCTTTTTTCATCAATCGTCATGATCACTTTTATATCCTTGCTGATCTTTTTAAAACTATAAAATTCATCGGTACGTTTCCAGCTTGCAGGCAAATGTTTGGTTGCCATACTGTTGGAATCTATCACATTCAATACCCCTTCCTGTATATTCGGAAAGGTATCATTGATACCGGGGTGATCTAAAAAATAACCTCCGGCCAGGCGGCCATACCAGCCCCAGTCGTATTCACAATCCGCTGCCGCATGTATGCCCATGTAGCCACCACCTGCCTGTATAAATCTTTCAAAAGCCGCTTCCTGCTTATAATTCAACACATCGCCGGTGGTACTGAGGAAAATAATAGCGGTATATTTTTTTAAACTATCTTCTTCAAACATGGCTGCATTGGTAGTGGTATCTACATCAAAATTATTCTGACTACCCAGTTGTTGAATGGCTATATTCCCGTCGGCGATCGATTCGTGGTGATAGCCGGATGTTTTGCTAAACACCAGCACATGTGGCTTACCCGCTTTTTTTGTACAGGAAAAAATGAAAAGGATGATGATTAGAAACAGGAGGCTTTTAATGATAGATAGCGAACGATACATATTTTGTAGTTGTTTTTATTTTTTTTTAAGAATTCAAAAGATAAATGGTTTCTATGTGATTACAATATTTTGTTATGATTAAAGGGGGTTGAGGCACGAATTTTTGGCACGAACGCCACGAATTTTTTGGACACGAATTTCACGAATTTGAGGAACGAATTTCACGAATTATAAAATTATACTATGCCTGTTTAAATTTAACGCAACACCATAAGCTTCCTCAGCCGGGCCCAATTTATCTTTTACAACTTCAGAGATATTATTTCAATTTACCCAACTGATCCTTGTAATATTTTACTGTTTCAATTACAGAAGGCAGGTTGCTTGGCAGATCCTCCGCATCTCTTTCAATATAAATATGACCTTTGAAATTTTGTCTTTTTAATTCTGTAAAAATAGCAGGAAAGTTTACCACACCCGTGCCAACAGGAACATCCTTTAAAGAAGGATCGTTGAAAGCGGCAATATCTTTTAAGTGAATACCAATGATATGACCACTTAGCTTTTTAACTGCTTCCAACGGATCAATTCCACTCTTTGGCCAGTGGCCCAAATCGGCACAAGCGCCAAAATTTGGATGATCTTTAATGGCTAGCAAAACGGTATCGGGATTCCAATACTGACTAACTCCTTTCCAATGTTCGTGAATGGCTACTTTTACGCCGTAAACCCCGGCAAGGCTATCAATGCTATCCCACATTTTCATAGGAGGTTCGCCTGTTACAAATGTTACGCCCAGCCCTTTCGCAATATCAAATTGCTTTTTCCAGGAGTCAATCGTTGAATCGCCCGCAATGTAAATGCTCTCCATCTTAAGCCCCTTTGCACTCACCATGGCTTTTAGTTTTTCAATGCCAACCGGTGAAAGTTGCCCCACCAAAGAGTCTTTAAATTCGGGACCTGTTTTGTGAAAAGTATTTGGCTCAATATAAGTAACGCCAGCGCTATCTACTTTATCCAATGATTCAGGGAAATTAAAGGTATGAAAGGTCCACAATGCAATACCAAATTTCCAGTCTTTGGCAAGGTCGGTTGTTGATGCGGAGTCTTTGTTTTCGCCGGCCGATTGTTGGGTGGCATTGTTACACGCACTAAAAAAAACTATACAAACAAAGAACGGTAAGAACATTTTTTTCATATTGAATCGTTTTTATTTTTTGAGCCCTGAAGTTCCGAATTTGCAATCACAATGCTTGGTATTTTTTATAATCTAATATTTAAATCTCTTCCGATTCGTTGGGTTGGCTTCTTTGCTTCGGTGCTGCTCCTGGAAAAATAATTATCTTGTAGAAAATTTATCAATTCACTCGAATGAATTCAGAAAATATTTACCGGCTTATCTCCATTGATGAATATGCTGTAACGCCTAAATATATCCAGCTTACCAATTCTATTGTTAACTCCATCGAAAAAGGAATCCTGGGAAAAGGCTTCCTGCTGCCCTCCATCAATGAGCTTAGTTTTGAACTGGATATCTCCCGTGATACCGCTGAGAAGGCCTACAAACATTTAAAAAAATTAGGCGTAATTGGATCGGTTCCCGGCAAAGGATATTTTATTTCCAATACAGATGTAAAGCAATCCATTAAAATATTTCTACTTTTTAATAAGCTGAGTACCCACAAAAAAATTATGTATGATGCATTCGTGGAAGGGATTGGAAAAGATGCGGTGATTGATTTTTACATTTACAACAATGACTTTGCCCTGTTCCGTAAACTGCTGACCAATAAAAGAGATGACTACACCAACTATGTAATCGTTCCGGTTTTTTTGGAAGGTGGCGAAAAGGCACATGAAATCATCAATACCATCCCGAAGGAAAAGCTGTTGCTGCTTGATCAATTGCTGCCCGGCATCAATGGCGACTTTGCAGCAGTGTACGAACCTTTTGAAAAAGACATTTATGATGCACTGGAACAAATGGTTGAAAGGCTTAGCAGGTACCAAACCATTAAAATAATTTTCCCGCAGTACACCTATCATCCCAAACAAATACTGGAAGGATTTTACCGTTTCTGCAACCAATATGCTTTTAATTATGAAGTGGTGGCCGATGTAAACAATACGGTGATCGCCGAAGGAGAAGTGTACATTACCCTAATGGAAAACGACCTGGTGTTGCTGATAGAAAAAATCATTGAAACCAAACTTGAAGTGGGCAAACAGGTAGGCGTGATTTCTTACAATGAAACACCCATCAAGAAAATTATACTCAATGGCATCACCACCATCTC
>JBBQQP010000382.1:0-3080 GCA_038215675.1 Chitinophagales bacterium
TTTTACGGCCTGGGCACATTTGCAATTAAAAAAACAAGTGTAGTGTTCTGTTATACATAACGTGAGTCAAAGTGATAACAAGAATTTCAGGCACCAATTACACGAATTAAATCAAAGTGATAACACGAATTTTAGGCACTAATTACACGAATTAACTCAAAGTGATAACACGAATTTTTAGGCACTAATTACACGAATTAAATCAAAGCGATAACACGGATTTTTAGGCACTAATTACACGAATTAACCCAAATTGATAACACGAATTTTAGGCACTAATTACACGAATTAACCAGTGTACTAATTTGTGTTTTATAATTCTTGTAGCAAAATTAATAGTATACTAATTTTAAGTTAACACAACAATAGTCGTGATTCGGATTGCCTGGAAAAAGGCATACCTGTTTGAAGCCCATTTGAAAAAAACTATTGAAAAAAAATTCCCCTTTTGATAATCCAAAAGGGGAATGCTTATAATGTGATCATCATTTATCAATATCCCCATTTCTTCATGATCGCAAAATCTTCTTTTGCGCAATCAACCGGTGCCATGCCCTGGTAGGATTCCTGCTCTACAATAAAATGTTTGGTGCCACCTGCCTTTTTACCCAAATCAATTACTTCTTTCACCGGTATAATTCCCTTTCCTAAAATGGTACTTTCATATTGACCGCCCATTTCTCCTCCGGTAGCTGTTTTTATTTCATCCTTTACATGCATCAATTCAAAGCGACCCGGATACTGCTTTAAAATATCAACCGCAATACCACCGGCATGATACATATTGCCAATATCCAGTTGCTGTGTAACTAATGAAGGATCGGTATTTTGCAGAATAATATCAAATAATTTAACGCCATTTAGCTTTTCGCTAAACTCGAAATCGTGATTGTGATAACCGAATTTCATTCCTGATTTTTTGCATAGGGCACCGCTTTTGTTGAACATATCCATAAAGCGTTTCAGGTCATCTGCATCACGGCGGGATGTTGCATCCATCGATGGACTGATCACATATTGCTGACCTACAACGGCTGCATCTTCTACTGTATATTTCCATGCATCTGTAAAGTCGTTGGATGCAGCATCCCAATGATTTTTGTTCATTACAGTATGTCCACTTAACATTTTCATTCCAAGGCCATTCAACACTTTTTTAAACTCAGCAGCACTATACCCATAAAATTTACGATTCACATAATTGGCATGCTCTACATATTTATAACCAATTGCTGCAAGCTTTTGCAACGTACCCAATGGATCCAGTTTCATATCATCCCTTACGGAATACAATTGAATACCCATCACCATCTTCGGTTTGGGAGCGGCAAATAGCTGGCCGGGAAATAAGGCTGCACCAGCTATGGCCAGTGAACCTGCTTTTACAAATGATCTTCTTGAACTTTTCATAACAATCGTTTTAATGGTTTAAATATTAATAAAGCGAGACAATTTTAATGGCTAATTCAAATACAGTACTATTCAATTACAAACCAGGTATAACTTTCAGGTTCTATGGTTACGTTGATCGTTGCGCCATAGTTCCTGCTGAGTTGATACGTTTTTTTACCGGGTCCTTTTTCACCGATTGTTGCAACCGTGGTAAGGCCTGTATAATAGAGCGGGACCTCAATTGTCCGGGTAATTTTTTCTTTCAACGGATTGTACAACATCATCAAACCTTTCTCTTTTAACAAAGGATTTACATGCAATATACCATCCCAGTCCCTGCCATCCGCCCTTCTCAAATGTATGATATCTGCATTTAAAATAGTACGGTATTTTTTGTACCATGACACCACATTACTCACCGTTTTTTTAGTTGCCTCAGTATCATACAAACGTGGCCCTCGATAACAGGCCTGCACACCTGCTCCATAATACTGCACCATCAGCTGTTCATAATCTTTCAGGTGATCATTTAAGGGTTCCAGCACTGCATCTTCGGTGCCACCCTGGTATTTTGTAAGGGGCACAAATCCCCAACCCATAGATGGCGTTTTTTCCCAGGTGCCATCATAAATATTCTGCCGGTTAAGAATTTTTTGCTGCTCCCTTGATAAAGAAAAATTGACCTCCCGATACCCAATGGCAATTTTGTGGGTGCCATCCAAAAAATACCAATCGGGCGCATTGATGTAAACGCCCCGCTCATTTAACCAATGGTACAATTCTTTCTGAATGTCCATCTGTCGCCATTGACTGTCATCATAATCCTTATGACCAGGATGCGTGGTAGAAGCGCAAACATCACCCGGATATGGCCCGTCATTTTCCCAGATATCAAACCCGGTTTGCGCAAAAAAATATTTTATTTTATCCCGGTAAGCCAATCCCCACCTGCTTCCAAAACAAGGTGCATTGCCAAAAAAAGCGCCACCGGGTTTGCCGGTTTTAATATCAATCACATCATCTTCATCACTGATTCGCCTGCTACTAAATAATGAATAGCCGCCAATTCTTATATTTTTGCTATGAGCATAAGCGGTCAGGCTTTTCCATTTCGCAATAGTCGCCTTAGTGGAATCTTCCATATCGATGTGGCTGCCAAAACTAAGTATCAACGCTTCGTATCCAGTAGACGCACATTGATCAATAGCCGCTTTTACTTCTTCATCGTTTTTACTTACGAGGTGCATAAAAATTGGGTTCTCTGTAGTCCACGGAGCGATGGTGCGGTACATTTTCCGGATGGCCAAACCTCGTCTTTCCCGGTCGTAGCTATCCATCAATAATTCATGTGTGCGAACCGATTTAAATACCTGTCCGGCGGGCAATGCAACCGCAATTAGCTTTTCCGGGAAAATTTCCAGCAAACAAGGTGTTTGATAATTGTAATTCACCTGCGAAGTATAAACCGAATCGGTCTTCCAGTGCGTTGTCTGGTCGCTGATATCATAGCGCATGGCATTGTTAAAAGCATAATTGGTTTCTACATAAATACCATGCTGCTTTTTCATTTCTTCCGGGCTACCCACTACTGCACTTTCTTCTTCCACCAATGCCAGCATTTCATTCACCACCCGGTTTACCTGTATTGTTGCATTGCCTTTGTTTTCAATCGAAAGCCATTTTACAAT
>JBBQQP010000383.1:0-3077 GCA_038215675.1 Chitinophagales bacterium
TTCGGTCAATTCATCTCTCTTTTTTAAGCGGCCTATTTTATCAATTTGTTTACCGCTTTTCTTTCCTAACAAATCTACCAGGCGGTATTGTGTAGCTGATAATAATTGTAAAATAAATTCGCCCTTGTGTTGTACATTTTCCAGCGTTTGTGTGCCATCGTAAATGCCGCATATAAAGCGTTTGGGCTTCATGCTTATTTGTGAGGCATAGGTGATAATGTGCATATTGGCATTGTGCTCCCCTTTACTGCTGATGCTGTACACCGGCAGGTTTACACGATTCCAGGGGCGGCGGGAGGAAAGAGCAGTCCCTAAATCCCCTCCCGAAATATTCGGGATAAATTCCGGCGACTTTCTATGAGCGTTCGCATCCGGGAAGTTTTTAATGACTGTAGTGGGTTTCATTGTCTAATTTTTCGAGGTATTTTTCGGCGGTAGTAATGTGCTTGTTTCTTTTTTCTTCGGGCATTTTATCAAACGTTCTGATGAGCATTCCCAGCCTTGGATTCTTTAAAAAGAAATCACGGTTTACATGCATAAAGCGCCAGAAGAGCCCATCCCAAATTTCAGTCCAGGGACCTTTTGGGTAGTCGCTCATTTTTAATAGATAATTGCTGCCGCTGATGTAAGGTTTGGTGGTCATCAGTCCGCCGTCTGCAAATTGAGTCATGCCATAAACGTTTGGCACCATCACCCAATCATAGGCATCCACGTACATTTCCATAAACCAACGAAACACGTCATCAGGGTCAAATTCGCAGAGCAACATAAAATTCCCCATCACCATCAGCCTTTCTATATGATGGCTATAGCCGGTTTGCAGCGCCTTTTTTATCACATTGTCTACGGGCACAATTCCGGTGTCGCCCGTCCAGAAGGTAGCTGGTATTTTCCGGTTGAATCCCCAGTAGTTTTTTGTTCTTTGTTTGCTGCCCTCCCGTTCATACACAATGCGGATAAACTCCCGCCAGCCGAGTATTTGCCGGATGAAACCTTCCAATGAATTGAGTGGTACACTGTACGTTGCTGCCGCACTCGTGGCTTTTTCGATGATTTGCTGTGGCGATAGCAATCCAATATTCAGCATCGGACTTAAAACGGAATGGTGTAAAAAATGTTCTTTCGCAACGATGGCATCTTCATATATCCCAAACTTTGCAAAACGTTCTTTTAAAAATTCATCCAGCCATTTTTCTGCACCCGCAAAATCGGTGGGGTAAATAAAATGTTCGATGCTGCCATAGTTTGTTCCGAAGTTTTTGGCAACGTATGCTTTCGCTTCTTTTACGGTATCATTTTCTTTGGCAAAAGTTATGGAGGGGACTTTCTCCGATTTTGGAAACTTCTGGCGATTGTCTGCATCAAAAGTCCATTGACCGCCGGTTGGCTCTCCGGCTGCATCCAGTAATATATTTCTTTGTTTGCGTTGGGCTGTGTAAAATCCTGTTTGAAAATAAGTTTTCTTTTTATCGAAATAGGATGCTACACCGGACATCGTATTTAAAAAATTCGGTGTGGCATATTGAACTATTTTGATTGCATATTGCCCGCAACTTTCCTCCATTCTTTTTTGCAGCCGGTTATCTGCAACGTCTGCAATATAAATGGTAGTAATGTTTTTGCTGTGCAGGTGCGCCAACAATTTTCTGATATCGGCATGCTCATTGTTTGCTTCAATATATTCTACAGTTAATTTCTTTTTAGCCAAATAACCTGCATACGCTTTCATGCTGGCCCTGTGCAATACTATCTTTTGCTGATGAAAATGGTACTTGTTAAAAAAGAGGATTTCTTCTACCAGGTAAACCGTTCGGCCGGTTTCAATAGCCGGGTGTTCTTTAAAAAGCTGGTGCGGAAATATAAGGCTGATTTCGTTCATGCGTAAGTTTTATTAAACAAATTGATTACAGCATTGTTTGATGTGCAAACACTTTATTATGGAAACTTTAAACGGAAAAAATGTATTGGTAGTCGGCGCTACTGGTGGTATCGGGTCAAAAGCGGTTAAGTTATTGGCAGGTAGTGGTGCAAAGCTTTTTCTGGCAGGGCGCAATGTAGAAAAGCTGCAACAGGTGGCCAACGACAATGCAATTCCTGCCGAGCGCACCTTTGCGCTGGACATCTCCCAACCAGAGGCGGTAAATGAATTAAAGGAAAAATATTTTCAACAATTATCTTCTATTGATATATTGGTAAATGCAGCCGGTATCGGTATTATAAAATCGATGGATACCTTGTCTGAAGCCGATTTCTTAAAATCCTTGCATTATAATTTGTATGCACCCTTCCTGTTGGTAAAAGCTTTTTTGCCTGCAATGAAAGAGGTAAAAAAAGGCCTGATCATTAATATACCGGGCGTATTGGCTAAAGTGCCGATGGCCGGTGCAGCAGCTTACAGTGCCAGTAAATATGGCTTGGTCGGGATGATGCAAAGCATTCGGGAAGAACTTAAACGTACCGATATACGCATTACTAATTTATTTCTTGGTGGTGTGGATTCCCCATTTTGGGATACCATTGATTTAAAAGTGCAACGGGAGAAAATGGTGCAGACAGATGAAGCTGCCAAAGCAATCTGGTTTTTGTGTCAGCAGCCCCGTAGTGGTGTGGTGAGTGAGATGGTATTGCAGCCTTTTAATCACCAGGCGATTTAATAAATTTTGATATGATAGTTTCAATCTATATCTTGACCCGAAATTCATCGGGTCAAAATATAAATCCTGAAAATATAAATGAAAGTGATTGTTTTGACTGCTAGAATGGGAGCTTAAAATTAAATCGCTGCTGTGAATGGTCAATTATAATTCAACTAAATCAACCACCCAAATATTGCAAATAATCCATTAAAAAGGTCTTTATTCTAAACCAAAGATTGCGGATTCAACAACTCACAAAAAATGCAAGTCATTACCAGTGGTTGTGGTGATGGAGCAAAAATTAGTAGCCTTTTCATTCCTTATCTTTGCGTATTAATTCCACTTTTATATGCATACGAAATCTGTTATTTCCTTTGACAACACGGAATCTGCATTTGCTTACAAAAAAACTTCCGATCTTAAA
This sequence comes from Chitinophagales bacterium, assembly GCA_038215675.1. Taxonomy (GTDB): domain Bacteria; phylum Bacteroidota; class Bacteroidia; order Chitinophagales; family Chitinophagaceae; genus Ferruginibacter. Next base: position 3,061 of record JBBQQP010000383.1, read on the forward strand.
ACTGCCCATTTTCTTTT
>JBBQQP010000384.1:0-3053 GCA_038215675.1 Chitinophagales bacterium
ATTAAAATAACTGGTTGTCCCTTGCCTGTAATGGTTACCGAAAATGATTTATGTTGCTGTGCATGCACTTTCACCATAACCATGCTTATGATTGCTAATAGCAATATTTTTTTCATTTGTTTTAATTTTACTTTTTCAGGATACGTACTTGGCCTTTCCGTTGTTTACATTTATTAGATGCAGCGAGTGTAAAATTGTTACACAGTGCAGCAACTTTTTTAAAAAAAATTAATACTAACAAAAAATGGCCGGTAAAAGTGAATCAATCACTTTTACCGGCCATCTATGACAACAAGTAAAACTACAGATTAATATTCACGCCAGCATTTGCATACAAACGCAAATTTTCTGGCACACCGGTGTACCCTAAATAAGTTTGATATGCATTCTTTTGATACTCGGCACCTATATTACACGTCAATCTTGTTCGGTAACTTATAAAATAATTCAGCACTCCAAACAAACTTGACCTTCCAAAAAATCCGTTCAAGGATGCTGCTTTGAAATAGCCATATTCAGATTGAAAGTTGAAGTTGATAATCGTTCTTGTATTTGGATAGATAGCATGTTCATAAAATAAATTAATACTGGCATTTCTGGTAATGCCATTGCTTTTAAGTTCTGATAACAAACCTGTGCTGTCAAACCAGTGCATTGTCACATCATTATCGATATCGGCGAGTTTCAAAAAACCGCCATAATTATTTTGATGCACCAGGTTTTTAGGAGAATATTTACCGATACCAGCAGTTAGTTCCAGTGATTTGATTATAAACTTGTCTTTGTAACGTTCAGATGGTTTGGTTTGTGTTTGATCTTTACCTGAACCTGTCAACGAAGGAGTAAAGCGAATATACTTTTCCATACCGGAAAGTCTGGGTGTATTAAATGCAAAAAATAAAATGTCATTTAGATTGCTGAAATAGTTGATGTCAGTTTTACTGATTAAGCCTTGTTGTTGCAGATAAGCGTCAACGGTTGAAAGCGTAAACTGTGTTCTTTTCCTGGCATCCAGCACACGGGTATTATTCCCTTTGGTAATGGCTTTTCCCAGTCCGTTTAGTTCTTCTGCAGTAAGCGATCTCGACAAACTTTTAGACTCCACCAAAGTCTTATCAAGCCACAATGCATTTTGCATATCCGTGATGTTTTCAAGCCGACCTTTGCCAATGCCGGTTTTTATCAATAGCGTATATTGGCCTTGCTTATTTTGACCTGTAGAATTTTGTCCTGTATTTTTACTGGTATTGTGGTTTGCCGATACCTCAGTTCCTAATTCGACAAAATTGCTTTTTGAAAACCATCTATTTAGTATGCTGAACGAAGGGCTGATTGAAAAACTTCTACCTTTCGTAGCATCATTTACAGAAGTTGATTTGCCTGAATGGAAAGAGGAGTATAATGCACCAGAAGTAGTCAACTGTATTTTATTGGTACTTTTAAACGAGTAATAAGATGCCCCAAATGCCCCGGAAGAAGCGCTGTTTTTTTCAGTGCCTGGAGAAGCGTAGTTGTACTTACGGTAATCCCCGCCACCACTTACATTCAAGCCAATGGCCTGAAAATGGTTAATCCTGTATTTAAAATTCTTTAACCCGGAATCCTGCTGTGCAAAAATGATGTGTGCAGAAAGAGAAAGTGTAATAAGGAGTAAAGTTTTTTTCATAAAGTCAGATTTTTGGTTGTTCGAATGTAACGTAGGTGAATGTAATTATTTGTTAAAGGAAGAACGTAAGACGTTAAAAATATAAAAACCGAACCTGTGTACATTCATAATTAAAGGATAGTTTTATTTTGAGAAGGGTGGATAAGTTTTACTCATTACACTGTTAAATGTCCGTGGTTTTGGGGACTGTTTTATTTTCAACTATTTTTACCCGAATTATTTTTTGAATGGATACTACTACAGATAAGATAAAATCGCTTTTTGCAACCTTTTCAAAAGCCACCGTCACCGGTATTGATAAATTGCCACAAGCAGGCAGTGAAAGATCTTATTATCGTTTACATAGCACTGCTGGTAAATTTATTGCAACACATGGAGCCAACGTACAAGAGAACGAATCCTTTATTTATTTCTCCAAACACTTTCATAAAAAGAAACTGGCTACGCCCGAAATATTTTGCATCAGTGATGATAAAACTATTTACCTGCAGGAAGATTTTGGTAATGTATCCCTATTGAATAAACTGGAAGATCATGGCTACACTGAATATGTTTATTCCCTGTTTCAACAGAGCCTTCGCCAGCTTGCCTTGTTACAGGTGAAAGGTCACGAAGAACTGGATTATACAAAATGCCTTACTAATGCATCCTTTGGTAAAGAAGCAATCATGGCGGATTTGCTGTATTTTAAATATTATTTTCTGGATGCATTGCGCAGACCTTACGACAAGCAAAAACTGATTAGAGATTTTGAAGCTTTGAGCAATTATCTTTCTTATACAGAATATAAATTTTTTATGTTCCGAGATTTCCAAAGCAGAAATATCATGGTAAGCCCGCCTTCGGAGGGACTGGAGGGAACCGTTCATTTTATAGATTACCAGGGCGGTATGAAAGGGGCACCGCAATATGATGTAGCTTCTTTGTTATGGCAGGCAAGGGCCAACTTACCCGATGAATGGAAACTATCATTGCTGGAAGATTACATCAATGCATTTGAAAAAATCGTTGACGAGCCTGTTGACCGGGATGTATTTCGCAGCCAATACAACGGCTATGTTTTAATCCGCTTATTGCAGGTGTTGGGTGCCTACGGCTTCCGTGGATTGTTTGAACGGAAGGCGCAGTTTTTAACCAGCATTCCGCAGGCGCTTAAAAATTTAAAATGGTTTGTAGATAATCAGAACCTTGGTATTTCTGTACCCGAATTTAAAAAAGTATTGGAATTATGCATCAGCGATGAGGTAGTAAAAGAATTTACGCCGATACAAGCCACAGAAGAAACCCCATTGGTGGTAAAAGTAAATAGCTTTTCATTTATAAAAACCGGTTACCCAAAAGATGAAACCATCAACGGTGGTGGTTTTGTTTTTGATATGCGGGGTAT
>JBBQQP010000385.1:0-3033 GCA_038215675.1 Chitinophagales bacterium
ATCCCAGTATATTTCTACTTTGGTAATGGTGCCAAAATTTACCGTAGAGGCATTGGTTAAAGTAACAATTTCATTGCTACAAAAATTGACCGTTGGGTCGATGGTGAATTTAGCGGAGGGTTGCGATCCAATCACCGTAAAGTTTTTTATCGTGTCTTTTACGCAGCCATCTTTGGACGTAACAGTTAACCAAACCGGGTACACGCCAACGCTGGTATAACTATGCTGAGGCGAGTTAACAACTGATGTGTTGGAGTTGCTCGGCGATGCATTGTTATCACCGAAATTCCATGCATATACAAATTGATTATCGCTATTATCCGCAATGGAGGAAGTATTAATAAATGTTGCAAACGGATCAGCCAGGCAGATGGCGGGCAATATAAAATCAGGTATGGGCAACGGATTAATCTTTATCTGTTTTAACAGAACGATGCTTTTACAGCCCTTATCATTTTCAGCAAACAGACTGATAGCATAGGAGCCCGCATTTGCGAAAACATGTGTGGGCGAAATCTGATCGGAGAATAATCCATCGCCAAAATCCCAGATCCATTTTTGTATGGGCTGTCCCCCATCAAGGGATTGATTGCTAAAACTGGTATTGCTCTTTTCACAACCAGTGGATGTTACCGAAAATAGCGCAACAGGTTTGGCATAAACCGCAACGAACGTAGAATCATTCTTTTTACATCCGAGGCTATCGGTAACCGTTACCTTATACTTTCCGCTATGGATGGAATTACTATTGAAGATGGTACCCTGCGCTGTATTGGCATTAAAACCATTGGGGCCAATCCACTCGTACAAGCTGCCACCACCTGCATTTAGCACTACTGCATCACCGGCACATTTTGGACCATTGTTAGCAGCCGTTGTAATTGGCAACCCGTTTACTTTTACCCGGATTGGATTGGATGCAACTCTGCAATTACCAATGCCAATATTTGCTGCAGGTGCTACAATAATGCGGTACAAATAGTTTCCGGCAAAGGTTGAAGGTCTTGAATAATTAGTACCAGTAGCGCTTACAATATTATTCCAGGTAAGGCCATTGTCTTTGCTTAGTTGCCATTGGTAAGCTGTATTCGCATAGCAACTTCCTACTGTGGCTGTAAAATACAGCGTGCTGGTATCATCCGAACAAAGCTGAACCGTATCTGCAGCATAATTAATAATGGCGGTAGTGATAGCCGGTCCGGCAGGTCGGAAAGTAATATCATCCAGTGCCAGATCGTTGCCATCTCCTCCCTTTGCATTGTTGGTCATTCGCAATACAATAGCAGAAACATTTAATGGTGTAGTAAAATAAAATCCATACTGTTTCCATTTGATTGTACGCTCAACCGGCAGGTCGCCTGAATTATACGTTTGCAATACCTGCCCGGTAAGGGTTTCAATATTGAAAGTAATATTGGGCCTTGTGCCCTGCGAAACGTATTTCAGATTTAACATCCATGCTGCAAACTCGTATGTGGTATTGGCACAAAGATTTTTCACGGTGTCTACATAAAAATCACTGGGATCAAAGGCAGCATCGATCAACATAAAATAACCGTTGGGATTGCCGGTATGGTCACTTTGCAATACATGCCAGCCATAATTACATTCAATCCCTTTGTTTAAAAGGGTATAATATCCGTTCAGCGGGCACGCATCCCGCACATATTGGTAGCTGGTAGTAGCGGCTGACAGAGCAGGGCCAAAACCAGTGCCTGAGCCAAACGTAATATTCACCACAGGATCACCCAAACTACCGCTGCACTGTTGAGCAGACGCCTTGCCACAAAATAAAACGGCCATTAAAAATAAAAATGATCGTAAAAAATAAAACCAGGTAAAAGGCAATCGTTGTAACATCATGGAGCAATCAATAATTACCTTCAAATTTATGCTTTTAAGTATTACCCCAAAGAGGATGTATTTTGTTTCGCCGGCTTAGATGGCAAAGTTTGCCAACCGCGACGAAGAGGATCCCCCTTTGCAAGTGTCTATTAAAAAGGAAGCATCCTTATGCGTCAATTTGCAAAAGCCCCCCCTAAAGAATATCGCATCGGCAGGAAAATAATTGTCCCATACTTATGGATTTATCGATGAAGAAATTGAGAATGTAACTATTGTGTATGTTTTATTTCCTTCCTGCGTTTCAACTTGTAAATGAGGTAGCCGAAGCCAATAATCATGTATAACATTACAATTCCAAAAATGATTGTGCCGGTTGTATCCATATATTTATTTTTCGGCTGTAATTTCCTTCATCATCCAAATCTTTTGAGTAACCTTTGTTAAATATAAGCCTGATTGCGAAAACCAGTAATTAAAAAATTCACCAAATGGAAAACGTATCTGACATACTCATCTACCAGACAGAAGATGGCATTACAAAAATTGAAACCCGGCTTACGGATGAAACGGTATGGCTTACGCAGGACCAGATGTCTATTCTTTTTGATAAATCAAAATCTACCATTAATGAACATATAAAAAACATATACGCTGAAAATGAACTGACAGAATTTAGTACCATGAGAAAATTCGGAAATTCCGAATTTTCTACCAAGCCTACTAATTTCTATAACCTGGATGTCATCATATCAGTTGGTTACCGGGTAAAATCACACAGGGGAACGCAATTTAGAATATGGGCTACCCAACGCCTGAAAGAGTACATCGTTAAAGGCTTTACAATGAATGACGACCTGCTAAAAAATGCAGGCGGTGGGAATTATTTTGAAGAACTTTTAGCCCGTATCCGTGATATCCGTAGTTCTGAAAAAGTTTTTTGGAGAAAAGTATTGGATATCTATTCCACTAGCATCGATTATTCTCCAAAAGCAATTATTTCTGAAACATTTTTTAAAACCGTTCAAAATAAAATGCATTGGGCAGCCCATGGCAACACCGCCGCAGAAGTGATTTACAGCAGGATTGATGCCACTAAACCTTACCTTGGTTTAACCAATTTTAAAGGCAAGCAACCCACTTTGTCCGAAATTGAAATTGCAAAAAACTATCTGACTGAACAGGAACTAA
>JBBQQP010000386.1:0-2966 GCA_038215675.1 Chitinophagales bacterium
TTCATAAATTTTCCCGCCCTGGTTTTGCTTTTCAGTAAGCCGGTAAATATTACTGCTGTTTTTATGAAAAGAGTCATAGCTCAATTCATTCCAAACATAGATGCTTAGCACAAGGCAGCATGCAATACTTAAGGACAAACCCAAGATATTTACCGCCGAAAAAACTTTGTTTTTCCAGATATTGCGCCAGGCAATTTTTAAATTAAACAGTAGCATAAAATTTATTTTTTAAGCGATCTTATTTCACATAGCGAATAATTATTCCGTTCTCAAACTCTTTACCGGGTTAGTAATCGCTGCTTTGATTGCCTGGAAACTGACGGTAAGCAATGTGATGAGCATTGCACCTACAGCGGCTGCTACAAAAATCCACCAAGTAAGATCGGTATGATAGGTGTAATTCTGTAGCCAGCCATGCATCAGATAATAAGCAACAGGCACCGATATTACCAATGAAAAGATGACCAACAATATAAAATCTTTCGATAATAAGCTCCATACATTCAATACGGATGCTCCCAATACCTTGCGCACACCAATTTCTTTCGTGCGTTGTTCTGCCATAAAAGATGCCATCCCAAACAAACCAAGGCAACTAATAAAAATAGCCAGTATTGCAAAGAAACCTGCCAGCCGGCCAATGCGCTCTTCGTTACCAAATTTCTTTGCATATTCTTGATCTGTAAAACGGTACTCAAAAGGCTGATTGGGATTGAATCTTTTAAATACAGTTGCTATTTCGGTAATTGCTTTATGTGCACTTTGATCGGGATTTAATTTTGCTATGATAAAAGCAGGTGCCTCATCCAACAAAGTAAATATGGTTGGTTTTACAGGTTCATAAGGGGATTGCATTACCATATCTTTGGATACTCCAATCACCTTTAGCGGATCACCAAACCAGCGAATGGTTTTACCAACAGCATTCTGCAGGCCCATAAATTTTACAGCAGCTTCATTCAATATTAAACCGGTTGAATCGGATGCAAACGTTTTTGAAAAATCTCTGCCCGCAGCAAGCTGCCACCCAATCGTTTTGCCATAATCGGCTGACACCCGTTCTGCTAAAAAATCTATAGCAAGATTGGGATCCTTTCCATCCCATTCAATCCCGCTGGTAGTCGACCAGATACCGGTGAGTGGACTGGAAGACTTTGACATTGATAGTACTGTGCCCATTTTTTCAAGCTCATTTTTTACCGCATCAAAATGATTGTGAATATCAGCTGTAAGCATTGGCATTGCAATCACACCACTTTTCTCATAGCCCAATGGCCGATTTTTGGTAAATTGAATTTGCCTGAAAACGATTAAGGTTCCAATGATCATCGTGACAGAAACTGAGAACTGCACAACTACCAAAACTCTACGGGGGACATTAGCCCAGCGGCCTACCTTAAAAGTACCTTTTAAAATTTTTACCGGTTTAAAAGAAGAAAGATAAATAGCCGGATAACTGCCAGCAACCATTCCGGTTAGCAAGCAGAAGGCGAAGCCAATTAACCAAAATAATGGATTCGTCCAAAGTAAACTCATTTTTTTATCTGCCACTTCATTAAAGAATGGCAGGATAAGTTGGGCCAATAAAATGGAGATTAGAAATGATAAAAAAACCATCAGTAATGATTCAATAAAAAAAAGCTGTATCAATTGCTTTCGTAAAGAACCGATGGATTTTCTAATACCTACTTCTTTGGCTCGTTTCTCCGATCTGGCTGTGCTGAGATTCATAAAATTGATACAAGCCAGCAACAAAATAAAAATACCGATGGTGCCGAACAACCAAACATATTTGATGCGACCGCCAATATTTACACCATTTTTGAAATCGGAATACAAATGCCACTGGTTCATTGCCTGTAGAAAAATCACTGGCTTTTTCCTGGCCAATTCTTTATTTATTTTGTTCAGTTTAGCATCCTTTATTTTTAATGAAACATTTTCAATAGTAGTATTATCGTGTAATTGTGCTAAAATATTAAAGGCATTAGGCCGCCATGGGTCTTCGGCATTTTTTATCCATTCGGTATTGGCAAAATACAATTGCCAGGGCGAAATAAATTGCAGCTCAGCCAAACTTGCATTTGCAGGCAAATCTTCGTACACACCCGTTACCTGCACATCCAACTGGTTATCTATTTTCATTGCTTTATTCATCGGGTCTTCATCTCCAAAATAGGCTTTGGCTGCAGACTCAGAAAGCATCACCGATGAAATATCCGTAAGACCTGCCCTGGTACCCTTTAGCATTTTCAATGTCAAAAGTTCGGGCCCCTGGGGTTCCATATAGATACCTTTTTTCATTAGCTTTTTTTCGCCAACACTAAGAATATGATCTGAGACACTACTGTTTAAAACGATGTACTTAAAACTACTGCCATACTTACTTCGTAATTCATCTGCCAAAGGATAAGGCACAGCAGATTGTGTGGTGATTTCACCGTTGTTGGTAAGTGTTTGTTTCACCATCACAATACGCTCAAAATTTTGATGATACTTATCAAACGACAACTCATCCCACACCCACAAACCAATAATAATGGAAACCGCCATACCAGCGGATAAGCCAGTAATATTTAACAACGAATACACTTTATTGCGACGCAGGTTGCGAATGGCGATTTTGAAATAATTTTTTATCATGTCACAATGGTTGAAAGTCGGCTCTTGAATGATGAACTTTTGAAGATCCGATGATTTTAAATTTAGTTTAATTATACTGCCACATCATTCTTTTCAATCCTAATACTCCTGCCTTAGTTCCCCCTTCAGGGGGCGGAGGGGGTTTCTACTCCGTTCTCAAACTCTTCACCGGGTTGGCAACTGCTGCTTTAATTGCCTGGAAACTGACCGTAATTAAAGCAATGAAGAGTGCGGCTAGTGCAGCAACCACAAATACCCACCAGCTTATGTTAATCCTGTAGGCAAAACCCTGTAACCACTTGCGCATGGCCCAGCTTGCTACA
>JBBQQP010000387.1:0-2917 GCA_038215675.1 Chitinophagales bacterium
GGAAACCAACACCGGTGCTGCCTGGTTGCCACGGTTGTCAGTTGCCAAATCTTTTTTCTTTTCGTTGGCCTGGTAAGGTTGAAAGGTTAGATCTTTTAATGGCGTATTACAAAAGGCTTTGGCTGTGTAGGCACCATACCATTGTTCATTCACAAGCGGTTTTATTTCGCTTGTAAATTTTTGAGCAAACACGTTTGCCGAAACGAGACAGCAAAAAGCAATGATTAATTTTTTCATATCAATTTTTATTTTAAATCAGGTTTAGTTTTTCAATTTTATTTTTAATGGGACTCCATCTTTGGTTAGGTAATACACTAAGGAAGTTTGTTTGCCGTTGTAGGTTACTTCAATTTCATATTTACCCAAATGGCCGCGGTTTTGCACTTTGCCCCCTTTGTTTGTTAAAGCTGTAAAACCTGTTTTCCATTTCTTAGTAACCCATTCCCGCCATACAGCAGCGTTGGGTTTTGGTGTCCAGTCTTTGCGAAACATAGCTGCATCTTTTTTCCAGTGAGCGCCTTCCCAAAAACCCCAGATGGTAAAACCGGTAACAACAGGACTGCTGTAACAGGCAATTAAAAAATCCCTGGTATAATCTGACTGCAATGCTTCATCCGGCATGTTAATATCAAACTCTGTGATTTGCACCGGCAAGTTTAATGCTGTAAATAAATTGAGATCGGTAATTACCTGTGCCGGGTTTCGGGGTTGCCTGCCCACGTGCCCCTGTATGCCGATGGCTTCAATGGGGGCACCTTGTTTGCGTAAAAAAATAATGGTATCAATATACTGCTGACAGTTTCGTGGGCTCGCCACGCTGTTCAGCATGCCATATTCGTTGATAAAAAGTTGTGCATTGGGATCTAATTGTTTTGCCAGTTTAAACCATTGAACAGAAATATCCGCCGGTAAATAAGGATAGAAATCTTTTTCGTGCACCAGTTCATTGATTACATCCCATGCTATCACCCGTCCTTTGGTATAAGCCATTTTGGTGCGTACATCCTCTTCAATAATTTTTCTAAATGCTGCAGTATCCTTTTCAGCAGTTTCTCTTGCTATGCGGGGAGCAAATTTAAAGCCCGGCCAAACGAGATTGTGTCCACGCTGGCGAAAGCCATTTTGCTCCAACCACTCAAAGGCTATTTTGGTTTCCGCCTTCCTTTCGGGGGCGCCACTCCATCGTGGCCATTTAAATCCATTTTCAATTACACCTGTATTGAAAAATTCCTTGAAAATACGCTTGTAGTTTGCTGCATCCGGCAACTCATTCCCCAGGAGGGCTTCATTGGCTGAGGTGCCCCATATAAATGCAGACGCTACCATTTTAACTTCCACTTTTGCCCCGGCAACAGGTTTCCCTTTTGCATCTACTACTGTTATATTTATTGGAGCCGTTCGTATGGCTTCAATTCTTTTTAAGGCTGCGGTTCGCCATGCTGCATTTTCTTCCCGGCCCTGGTAACTAAATTTTGTTACTGGTAAAAAAGCGAGTGTAGTTCTATTCTCAAAGTTCAATACCTGTATATCGGCGATTTCTACTTTTTGTGCCAATGCACCAAACGAAAAACAAATAGCTGCTTCGCCTTTGTCCATATCATTGGCGGCTATGAAAGGGATGTCAACTGTTTTCCATTCGGGTCCGGCACTTATATCAACAATAATACTTTTATTGTTTGGCTCTTTTGCCTGTTGTACAAAAAAATAAATTACGGCTTCGCCGGATTCCTGTTTGGCATAGATAGAACGGATGGCAAACCTGGCCAGCAGTATATCGCCTTTTTTTACAGCTGCTTCGCTGGTCCACTTTGCCTGAATATCATAGTGGCTTTTGGCGGCTGCAAATATTTCGGCTGTAAGCAGTGCCGGTTTTTCACGTTGCTTTATCACATTAAGAACTGCCGCCGCCGTAGCTTTTGTATTATCAGTAAACCGGTAGGTATTTTCTGTATTTATAGAAAAAAATGTAGCTGGCTTTAACGCTTCTAAATTTGATGGCAATGGTTGTAATTGTTGTGCAAATGCTTCGCTTCCGGAAATCACCAGCAAGCAAAAACATATCTCCAATACTTTCTTATTCATAATCTTATTATTTAGCTGTTCAGCCAGTTGTTTAAACACCTCAAAAATTATCTATGGCCGCCATCAATTTCGATGGTGCTGACCAAAATAAACGAAGACTCATTACTTAATAAATACACCAATGCTACCGACAATTCATCCGGACTAACAACCGGTTCATAGGTGTTTGCGCAACAACTTTTCTTTCCAGCACCCGCCGCCGCCATAAATATCTACAAAGGTTTAAGCTGGTTTTTTTAAATCAACTACTAAAACGCTTCGGGTATTTTGAAAAAAACCATTGTAAACAGCATATGTACCGGTTTTGTCCCGTGCAGGATGCCCATCAATCCTGAATTCAAAGTTGGTAATCACTGGCAAAAAAGGAGTAGCCACTGCCCAATGTCATTTAGTTAGGCATTTTTTGTTCCATCGGAACAACATGTGGGTAGAAAATTCAGATCGATTGAACAGGCGTTCCGTAGGAACGCTATATTTTACCAAACTCAATCCACATAACGTTCCTAACGGAACGAAAATTCAAAATGACAGACACTCGTGCTACCCACATATTGCCCCTACGGGGCAGGGCTTCAGTCTTAACTAAATGACATTGAGCCACCGCCTGCTCAGTTTTTGTTCTCATTTCTTTTTGCCGGATAGGTGATTTGCCATCGTTGGTATTCATCTCGCCTGCATACGCATCCGTAATAATATATGGCAGCCCTTTCGGATGATAGGAAGTATGCCCTGAACCTGGTGAATAAACAGTCTGCATATCCCTTCCATCATATTTTACAGTAATAATTTCAAGCCCTTTTTTTTCATCAACATCCAGGTTCATTGAAAGATATTC
>JBBQQP010000388.1:0-2902 GCA_038215675.1 Chitinophagales bacterium
CTTATAGGTGTACTCGTTGCCTGCACAAAACACATCATCAAAAACGCCCCAGGTTTGCTGCACTTTTTTGCCGGTGGTATCTCCTGCCCAGGTGCTTACTTTTGGAAAATAAGTGTAGGTAGGTTCGTCCGGAAAACAACTCAGTTCAGGATAGGCCGCAATGGCTGCACTACCATGACCCGGCATTTCAATCTCGGGTACTACTATGATAAATCTTGCGGTTGCGTAAGCGACCACTTCTTTTATTTGCTCCTGTGTGTAAAATCCACCATACACGGTTTCATCATTTCCTTTTCCTGGATAACGACCAATGATAGTGCCATTCCGAAACCCACCAACAGAAGTAAGCAACGGATATTTTTTTATCTCTATACGCCAGCCCTGGTCTTCGGTTAAATGCCAATGGAAGTAATTCATCTTGTGCAGGGCGAGGTAATCAATATATTTTTTCACGTAATCAACCGGGAAAAAATGTCTGCCCACATCCAGCATGGCGCCCCGGTATTCAAACCTTGGCTCATCTGTAATTTCCATCGCCTGCACCGGCAACACCGCTTTCTTTTCTAATGGCAACAATTGAATCAGTGTTTGCATGCCGTAAAAAACTCCCTCGGGTGTGGCAGCGGTAATTGTAACGCCGTTTTTACCTGATTGAAAACGATAGGCACCTGCAATTGAATTGTCAGTTTTTTTTGTGCGGCCAAAGGTGATCGATTTAGGAGTGGCTTTTTTTACAATACCCAGCGAAAAGCCATAATGGGTCTTTAGGTATTGGTTAAGGTACGAAGCGGTGGCATTGTCCCCATCACCAGCAAGCACTATTTTAGTTGCCCGGGTGATCACAAACTGCCCTGGCTTTATGGACAACTTCGCAGGTTGTGGAATTATATTCACCGTTTGACAAAAAGCTGCTGTACCAGAAAACACAGCTAATAATAGAAGCAAGATTCGTTTTTGCATAATCATATTCATTTTGAATTTTTAATTGTCTGTATGAATGTAAAGTTGAGGTTTAAAATTTAAAAAACATGAAATGGCCACCTATTTCAAAATAACAAATAGAACAGTCTATCTTTTTAGAAGTCTGCAACCCATTGCAACCAACTGTTAGAAGTATTGGCGGCCTTTAGCAACAATCCATCTACCCAACCGCTTATATTGATTCCTCCAACCATAAGCGCTAATTTTGCTGAGCCTATAAAAATAAAGCCATATCACTTACAACTCATGCCAAATCAAACAGCCAATATAAAAGTAGCGGTAGATGCCATCGTTTTTGGTTATTCAAAAGCCGAAGGCGTTTCTATTTTATTGATCAAAAGAAAGTATCCACCTTTTAAAAATAGCTGGGCCATCCCCGGCGGATTTATTCTTGAAGCCGAAAGCCTGGAAGAGGCAGTGAAAAGGGAGCTGATGGAAGAAACGGGTATTGAAGTAAATTACCTGGAGCAGTTGTACACCTTTGGTGCTCCAAAAAGAGACCCCCGCCATCGCATCATTTCCATCGCCTATTTTGCATTGGTAAAAAGTACCCGGTTTCAACAGTTAAAGGCCAGCACCGATGCGGAAGAAGCAGGCTGGTTCAGCATCAATGAGCTACCTGCCCTGGCATTTGATCATAAACAGATATTGCAAATCGCCATCGAAAGAGTGCGTGCCAAAATACGGTACCAGCCCATTGGTTTTGAACTGTTGGATAAAAAATTCCCCTTTGCTGATTTAGAAAAACTATACACAGCCTTGCTGGACAGAGACATTGATCGCCGGAACTTTACAAAAAAAATGCTATCCCTCGGCTTGCTGGAAGATACCGGCGAACTGGCCCCTGCCGCAGGTGCCGGACGCCCCAGTAAGATATATCAGTTTAATAAAAAACGATACCAGCAGTTGCTAAAGGAGGGTATCTTTTTTAAAGTATAGCAGCTGTGTATGTTCCTGATACCTTTTTACTAAATAGGTTTTACACCTGCTTCAAAATGCTATTTTTACAAACCTGCTGTTTATAGCTCCATTTTTAAAATTTGTTGTTAAAATCTAATACTCTTTACTACGTTAGCTTACAGAATAAAAAACACGTTTACGTTTTTTTATATATCGCCAAATGTGGGTAGAAAAGAACAGATTTGGCGAAATATAAAAGTTAGTTTTATTGGCAATAACTGCTTTTTTATTTAATTTTTTTTATTTTGCGTCTTTTTAACGCAAATTAAAAAATTAGCCTACATTTGCTTTATCAAATAAAACAGAAGCAATGAAAACAATCAACTTAAATTCCGGCGAAGGCGTCCAGATTACCATCTTCCCCGATAGCCAGCCACATATCAATATCCCCAACATCACAGAGGATGACGAAGTAAAAGTAATCTGTTCTTTAACCGAACCAGGCAAATTGCTGCAACTGCTGGAAACCTCCAATGCACTTGACAACCTGTTTGCAATAAAAAAAATACTGGTAATCCCCTACCTGATGGCAGCCCGCTATGACCGGCTGATGGTACCCGGCGATAGCGTGGACCTGAAAGTAGTTGCGGATATGGTAAACATGTGTGGCTTTCAAAAGGTATTTCTATACGATGTACATTCCGATGTTGCATTACAACTGATAAAAAATGCTGTCGCCATCACCAACGAAGCATTGGTAAGGTCATACAACAAACCCGATGCAGTGTTGATTTGCCCCGATGCAGGTGCCTCCAAAAAAGTAGGCAAATACTTTGGCTGGAACAGCAATATTAAAGACATCGTTTATTGCAGTAAAAACAGGGAATTGTCTACCGGCAAACTCACCCTTGAGATTTTAGAACCGCAGGAATGTACCAACCGCAACTGTGTTATCGTTGATGATATCTGTGATGGCGGCGGCACTTTTCTCGCCATTGCAGAAAAAATACAGCCGGCCCAC
>JBBQQP010000389.1:0-2858 GCA_038215675.1 Chitinophagales bacterium
ATACTCTATTCACCATTGACCATTCACAATTCACCGTTACAATTCCGGATATAAAACAAACTGGCTCATGAATTCATTTACCTGCTTGCGCACGGTGCCGATCACATTGGCATCATCCGCATTCATCAATACATTGTCCACTGCATTTACTACAAATTGCATGTCGGCTTCTTTCATACCACGGGTTGTGATTGCAGCAGTCCCTATACGAATACCGGATGTTACAAAAGCACTTTTATCATCAAACGGAACCATATTTTTATTCAGGGTAATATCTGCCTGTACCAATGCCTGCTCTGCTTTTTTACCACTGATGTTTTTATTGCGCAAATCAATCAGCATTAAATGGTTGTCGGTACCATTGCTGATCAGTTGGTATCCTTTATCTACAAATGCTTTGGCCATTGCCTGGGCATTGGTAATAATCTGTTGTGCATAAATGGTAAACTCATCCGTCAAAATTTCTCCAAAAGCAATTGCTTTGGCTGCAATGATGTGTTGCAAAGGTCCACCCTGTATACCAGGAAATACTGCCATGTCCATCAGGTTGCTCATCATACGGGTTTTACCTTTCACATCTTTTAAACCAAACGGATTTTCAAAATCTTTCTTCATTAAGATAATACCGCCTCTTGGTCCACGCAACGTTTTATGCGTAGTAGAGGTTACAAAATGGCAATGTTCAAAAGGAGAATTCAACAATCCTTTTGCAATCAAACCGGATGGATGTGCCATATCACATTGTACAAAGGCACCCACTTCATCTGCTACTTTTCTGATACGGGCATAATCCCAATCGCGGCTATAAGCAGAGGCACCGCAGAAAATCAATTTTGGCTTGTAGGTTCTTGCTTTCTCTTCCAGCGTATCATAATCAATCAGACCGGTTTCTTTTACCACACCATAAAAATGAGCTTCGTATGTTTTACCAGAGTAGTTTACCGGTGAGCCATGGGTTAAATGTCCGCCCATGCTAAGGTCGAGTCCTAAAATTCTATCCCCTGGTTGCAGCACGGCTAACGCCACCGCTGCATTCGCCTGGGCTCCGCTATGAGGTTGCACATTGGCATAATCACAATTAAAAACTTGTTTCAGCCGATCGATTGCCAGTTGCTCCGTTTGGTCTACAAATTCGCAACCTGCATAATACCTTCTGCCGGGATAGCCCTCCGCATATTTATTGGTCATTACACTGCCGGATGCCTGCATCACCTGTAACGAAGTAAAATTTTCAGAAGCAATTAATTCAATGCCATGGCGCTGGCGTTCTAATTCCTTTCCAATGATGTCAAAAACCAACGTATCTCTTTGCATAATCTTTTTTAAGACTGCAAATATACAAACGTGTAGTTACTTATTAGAAAGTATACACATAAATTGGGGGATATTACGTGTGGCTTTTACACAAAATGAACTACTTTCACGCACGGTTTTTAAAATAGGAACATCTTATTGTAAACAAAATATTCGCAGTTGCGGATTCAGTTTTAAGTATGAAGGCGATCATTCCAGTAGCAGGAGCAGGCACCAAGCTCCGTCCACACACATATACACAGCCAAAGGCCCTCATTCCACTGGCAGGAAAAACTATATTGAGCATCATCGTAGATCAATTACACGAAGCCGGTATTAATGAATTTATTTTTATTGTTGGCTACCTCGGCGAAAAAATTCAGGATTACGTAAAAGCCAACTATCCGCACCTCACCTGTCATTTTGTTTACCAGAACGAAAGGTATGGCACCGGCCATGCCATCGACCTGGCTAAAGAAATAGTAGGAGACGATCAGGTATTGGTAGTATTGGGTGATACCATTGCAGAATATGATGTGAAGGCAATGATAGATTCACCCTATTCAATGCTATTGATTAAAAAAGTAGACGATCCCCGCAATTTTGGGGTGGCCGAAATTGATGAAGAAGGATTTATTACAAGGGTAGTAGAAAAACCAGCTATTCCAAAAAGCAATATGGCGTTGGTGGGCATCTATAAAATAATTCAAACGCAGTCCCTTTTTGTTTGTTTAAAAAAAATCATCGATCGGGCTGACGTTCGTACCGGCGAGCTTAGTTTAACCGACGCATTGGAATGCATGATTCAAAGTGGTGCTAAGTTTAAATCATTGAAAGTACAGTCCTGGTTTGATTGCGGAAAAAAAGAAACCCTGCTCAAATCGAATGCAACCCTGCTTAAAAAGTTTGGCGGCAAGGTAGTGGGAATGGAGACATTTGAGAATACCATTATCATTCCACCGGTAAGCATCGCAGAGGGTTGTGAAATAAAAAACTCTGTAATTGGGCCCAACGTATCCATCGGTGAAAATACGATCCTAAACTATACCATCGTAAAGGAATCCATTATTGGTTCTTTCTCTAAATTATACGATGTGGTGTTGGATGATTCTTTAATAGGCAGCGATACCGGCATCAAAGGTGAAACAAGATCGCTCAACATTGGCGACAACACCGATATTGATCTGGGATAAGTTCCCCCTGCACTTTTGATAAAAACCGGTGACCTATTCCCGGGAAATTATTCTTTCAGTTTATTCCGGATCCAGCTTTTGATAAATACTTTATAATAGTCATCGACTCTTTGCAATTTCAGCTAAGCTTCGTCCAATAGTTATTGGTTGAGGCAACCATATTAATCATTGCTGACATTACTGGTCAAAAAAAGAGTTTAAAAAACTTACAATATTTGTCGATAAAACTTCATGACTCCTTGCGTAATTTTGATTCCAAAACATTCCAATATTAGTCAACTAAAAACTAAAAACAAATCAACGATATGTCTTACATTTTTCCGGTAAAGGGCGTACTACCAATCATGGGTACTAATTGTTTTATTGCTCCAA
>JBBQQP010000390.1:0-2826 GCA_038215675.1 Chitinophagales bacterium
GCAGGATGTAGGTTTGTGGGCAGCGAAGGAGGATTTGGTGTTGAAGAAATAATTTTTTGTTGATCGGCTTTATTTACTAATCGAGCTTCGTTGGCGATATTTATCCCGTATTTTAATCTGGATGACCCGTTCAACAGTTTGCTGCTGTTTAGCTTTTATCTACAACTATTAAAATTGTATTATGGCATTTACATTAGAAGAAATTGAAAACGGTTTATTTTCTTCAAAAATGAAATTTTAGCATCCAACAAAAAAAGACAGCAAATTCAGTTTACTACCCTTTCTATCAATAAAAATATTCCGGCATTATTCAATGATTTTTTCTTCCCTTGTTAACTGTCCGGCTTCGTTAATTCCTTCTATCGTTACACGAATTTTTTTGCAATTGTCGCTGTTGAAAAAAGGTATGATAACACGCCTGGTAACTTTATCAAAGAATAAATTCGGATTCCAGTAAAGGGTCGTGCGGTAATCTTTTACATCAGCTTCCGGGTTTTTTTCATAATCAGGTGAATAAAATTCTTTTATGGAAGAATAGCCGTTGATTAAAGCAAATGGCAGCCCTTTAACATCGGAATTGGCACTGGCTCCCTTCTTGGTATAAACTGCAATAGCCCCACCGGCTCCACCACCCATTGCGCCAAAAAATGGTGGTCTGAATACCTTGATCAGCGCCACATCATTCATGCTAAGGGTTTGAAGACTTTGCACATCTGCATTGATTTCATTCAGAAAAAAGCTGGTAGCGCTTCCCCGCCAGGTTGCACCGCCTTGTCCGGTGGTTGAAATTTGCAAACCTGCCACTTTACCCTGCAAATAAGCAAAAACACTCATGGCCGATTTTGCAAACGGATCGTCCTCAGTAGTAAAAGTATAACCATCTCCGCCACTAAAAAATCCTGAGGTGTATTCCTCATCCATCTTTTCCTTTAGTGACTTTGTCCTGCTTTTTAACTGTACGGTCTCCAACGTTCTTGTTTTATTAAATTCCACCTGATCTCGCTGTAAACCAGCCATAGTACTGCTTTTAATAATTATAGCGCTATCGGTTTTTTCTGCCACATTCAATGCTGCGAGGCTGGCCAAAGACTGCGCCGGCGTTTTTACAAAACTACTTTTGAAAGAAAAACTCGCTGAGGTTGTGAGGGTTTTATCTTTGTCATTGTTGAGTTGATAGTACAATTTGGCAGTATCAAAAAAGTACAATCCACCCTGAAGAAACGCTCCTTTACCATTAATCGGCATGCTGAAAAAATTAGTTCCACCGTTTTTGGTTTTTAAAATGCCGGTCAGTTCTTTTTGGTACAGCAATCCTTTTGACAAACCCAGTATTTTTCCATCAATCGAAAGATAATTTTCCGGCATATTATTGATGACCGGCCAGTTGCCGGCGAGTATATCATCCCATTTGAAACGGCGCCACCCATTGGTCATCATTACCAGATCGAGGTGTTGCCGGATAGAATCAGTATCACCGTAAAAATAGTAGGCAGGGTTGTAAATCGTTCCTTTTAGATCACTGCTCATTAAAAGTTGCGAATAAATGCTCTCTTCATTTTTTGTAATCGGGTTAAGGCCGGCATCGGTAACGGAGATTGATAAATTGCACAACAGATCATCACCTACATCTATCTGCAGGGTATTGCGTGCTCTTTTGGCAAGGTTTTTTTCGCCGGAATGCAAATCAGTTATAAACGAATAATTGCCGTGATTAATAAAAACAATTCGCTCTGCTACTGGAATATCGGCCCCGTTAAAAACCGTTAATTGAAGCACACCATTGGGCAGGCTATCTGTTTCGATTGGTGCAGTTATACTTGTTTTTTTTGTAAGGTTGATTTTTGCACTATACACCAGTCGCTGGCTCATCTGCGCTACCACATAAAAACCAGTGAATGCGGCACTGACTGTATCAGGTCTTTTTAGGGTGTAGGTAAGTTGATTATCGGAAAGCGCTGTGCTAAGTACCATGCCATCCTTTTTAACAGCTGGTAAAACCGTTTCACGTGCTACCCCTTTTTTATCTTTCCAAATGGCTTTGTATTTTTCGCCTGCCAGGGGCTGTAAAGTACAATACCCCATACCATCATGTATAGATGAAAACGAAGTGATTTTTTTACCCTTTCCATCCACGATATCTCCTCTTACCGGAAAAGGTGTACCATAATTGTCGGTAGCTTTAAATGCAAGTCTGGACGATACTGAGTTAACAAGATCGCCGCCTTCCGGGAAGAACTGAAGGTCGTAAGTAGGAACGACCGGAGATTTCTTAACCGGCTTTTTTGGAATCATTTGTATTGGTTTCAAATACAATAAAGAAGAATCGAAATTCAACATCCAGCTTGTATAAGCCCGGATAAAAAGACGGGAAGTATTGATCGAATCGGACAGTTCAAAATGAGATGCTGCTCCCGATTGCAATACCGGCAACATTTTTCTTTGTAAGGTATTTCCTTTTTCATCCATCAACTCTGCATACATCGTTTTGCTAAATGCAACAGGAACATTGTCGGCTGTAAGGTAGGCTTTGAACCAAATTGTTTCGCCGGCATTGTAATAAGACTTGTCAAGATGTAAATAAATTTTTTCCTGCGGGTATTTGATGTCCAAAATATTTACGAGCGAGTCAATATAAAATTGTGCCCGAACAACGGTACTGCTGCCGGTAAGGATAATCAATGAAATAATAATTCGGTAAAGCTTAATTTTTGTCATACCAGTAATTGTGGTTTTTAAAACAAACAAAATAAGTTATTCGGAGCAGATTACGTGATTGCAAAATGACAAAACGAATATAAAAAATATTGGCGGGCCAATTGTTTTATT
>JBBQQP010000391.1:0-2817 GCA_038215675.1 Chitinophagales bacterium
CCTACCTGTGAGGGTTTTAGCCAGGTATTGGGTATCGATACCGACCTGGTAATCCCCAACAAACAGTTAAGCGTATACGAAGGAGGCATTGCTCCCTGGAAGGGGGAAAAGCTTGGCCTGTGGAAGGAGCAATTTATCAGAGCTGCAAAGAATTTTAACTTCCCGATACACAAACCCATCATTGATTTAACCGAAGATCAGCTAACCGTTTTGTGGGAGGGCAATGCGTATGCCAATGGCATCAACGACTTTTTTAAAGAGGTAGAACAGAATTTATATAAAGTACAGTACCGGGTTTTATTAAGCCGATACAGGGGCCGAACACTTTGCCCGGATTGCAAAGGCTACCGGTTACGCAAAGAGGCTTTGTATGTAAAAGTGGCGGATAAACACATCGGGCAATTGTGCAGTATGCCGGTGAAAGATTTAAAGGTTTGGTTTGATCAATTAAAACTGAGCGAATACCAGGAGCAGGTTTCAAAAAGAATTTTAATTGAAATTCATCACCGGATAAAAACATTGATGGATGTTGGTTTGGGCTACCTCACTTTAAACCGGTTGGCAAATTCCCTGAGCGGCGGCGAAAGCCAACGCATACAATTAACAAGAAGCCTCGGTAGTAATCTTACCAATTCGCTTTATATTTTAGATGAACCGTCCATTGGTTTGCATAGCAGAGATACGGTGCGGTTGATCAGTGTATTAAAAGAGTTGAGAGACCTTGGAAACACAGTAGTAGTGGTGGAACATGATGAAATGATGATGCGGGAAGCAGATTATATTATTGACATGGGGCCACTCGCTAGTCACCTTGGTGGAGAAGTGGTTGCTGCCGGTAATTATGATGAACTAATAGCGGATGATAAAAGTTTGACAGGAAAATATTTGAAAGGCACATTAAAGATAGAAGCACCCAAACAATTGCGTAAATGGAACAGCAGTGTAACGGTGCAGGGTGCACGTCAAAATAATTTAAAAAACATTACGGTTGAATTTCCATTGAATGTGTTTTGTGTGGTGAGTGGCGTAAGTGGCAGTGGTAAAACAACCCTGGTAAAACAAATACTATATCCTGCACTTCAAAAACTGAAAGGAGAAGGCGTAGAAAAAGCGGGCATGCACAAAGCCCTTGTTGGAGACATGGATTCCCTGTCGCAGATTGAAATGGTTGATCAAAACCCGATTGGTAAATCGTCCCGTAGTAATCCGGTTACTTATATAAAAGCTTATGATGAAATCAGGGAACTGTATAGTAAACAACCGCTCAGTAAAATGAGGGGATTTATGCCGAAACATTTTTCCTTTAATGTGGATGGGGGTAGGTGCGATGCCTGCAAAGGTGAAGGAGAACAAATTGTGGAAATGCAGTTTCTGGCAGATGTACATTTAACCTGCGAAGTATGCGGTGGAAAAAGATTTAAAGAGGAAGTGCTGGAAGTGGCGTACAAAGGCAAAAATATTTACAATGTGCTTGACATGAGTGTAGATGATGCCATCGTATTTTTTTCAGAAGAAGCGGACGTTGCGAAAAAAATACAGCCCCTGAGCGATGTTGGATTGGGCTATGTAAAACTTGGGCAGTCCAGCAATACCTTATCAGGTGGTGAAGCGCAAAGAGTAAAACTGGCTTCATTTTTAGGTAAGGGAAAATCGCAGGGCAATATTCTTTTTATTTTTGATGAACCTACGACCGGACTTCATTTTCATGATATAAAAAAATTACTAACTTCCTTTAATGCATTGATCGAACAGGGGCATACCATTTTAGTAATTGAACACAATACAGATGTAATTAAGAGTGCCGATTGGGTCATTGACCTTGGCCCTGAAGCAGGAGACGGAGGTGGTAATCTCGTATTTGCAGGTAAGCCGGATGGCCTTAAAAAGTGTAAAGAAAGTTATACCGGGAGGTATTTATAGTTTGGGAATCCCTTTGCTGCTAATAGTAAAATACTTATTGTTGGTAGTTGGAGAAAGTGTAATTGTCAATGGTGAATAGTCAGTCCTTCACGATTCACCACCGGATCTCTATCGGGTCACTTATCAACCCTTTATTTCCTTTTTAGGGTAGTACCTCTTAAAATAAAAATGCATCAGCAATTGGTTGATGCATTTCAATGTTATTAAAAAATAAGCTTCCAATTATCTCAATCGATCACTATCCTTAATCAGCTTTTCATCTTTATTAATTGCACGTGCTGCCAAAATTAAAGCGACAATAATGAAGACGTGAGCCGAGGCAGTAATTGCATATTCACCTAAAGTGAAATTTTGCAATGCCTTGTAATATAAAAATAACAGCAAAAAATCAAGCACTATACCTGCAATACAAAGCCGCAGTTGTATGATCCTTGTTTTATAAAGGAAGATAGCAATCAGTGTTAATACACCCAATGCGATGGTGGTGATCATCAGCCCTATATTCTCGGTGCCATTTAATTGGTGGTATTGGTTATCGGGTAGATAAGTACCACTATAAAAGGAGAATTTCAATGTAAGAAAAGTAATAATAGTTGCTACCAGTAGCCAAACAGATTGTATTCGTTGGATCATGCGATAGTTTTTTTTAAAGTGATAAATAGCGTTGTAAATAATAAATGGTCAATGGTGAAAATGCAGCGGGTTTACCAAAACTCTTTATCGTACAACTACAAAAAAGAAAACTAGTTATTTATTATACTCTATTCACCATTGACCATTCACAATTCACCGTTACAATTCCGGATATAAAACAAACTGGCTCATGAATTCATTTACCTGCTTGCGCACGGTGCCGATCACATTGGCATCATCCGCATTCATCAATACATTGTCCAC
>JBBQQP010000392.1:0-2794 GCA_038215675.1 Chitinophagales bacterium
TGAATTGCTTTTACTGGTTGAATTTTTTTAACCAACATGGTTGGAATAATAAGGGTGGCAAAGCAAATTCCCAATGTAATGACGTCTACTAAAAGAACCTGCCACCAAACTACCTCAGCATGTGCAGCCCGCATATAATAGGCTTCTTCATCGAGTTTGATGAAACCTGTTTTTTCCTGAACCCAGCAAATTACCAGGCCGAGTATGGTGCCCAGTATGATGCCGGTGATGGCAATGAGTGCGGTATTGTATAAAAATATTTTTTGAACATCCCAATCGCTGGCACCAATGGCTTTTAAAATACCAGTCATTTTAGTTCTCTCCAATACAATGATCAGCAAACAGGTTACCAGGTTTACGATCGCCACTACCATCATGATGCCGACCAGTATCAGTTTGATATCATTCTGCAATCCGAGCCAGTCAAAAATGTTGGGGTAAATTTCTTTGATGGTTTTACTGTTCCAACCGGTTGGCGTTTCTTCCTTTATTTGCCGGGCAATGATATCTACTTGTTTATAATCCTTTAAAAATATTTCGTAGCCACCAATTTGGTCAGGTTGCCAATCGTTAAACCGCCGGATCAGGTTGATATCGCAAATGCCAAATTGCTTATCATATTCATCAATGGACGTTTTAAAAAGACCTGCTATTTTCAATTTCCTTGCCCGTTTGCTGCCGTCCTGCTGGATAAAAAATGCGAGCAGTGTATCATTCACTTTTACATTTAGCTGGTTGGCTATGTAAGCTGAAACATTTATTTCCTTACTATAGCCACTGTCTGCAAATGACACCCATTTACCTTCCTGCAAAAATGGATCAAGCCGGGAGTAGTCGAACGAAGAATCAATGCCTTTTACGAGGATGCTTTCAATATCTGTTCCATAGGTGAGTATAACCGATTTGGTGGCATATCGTTCTACTGATTTTACGCCCGGTATTTTACGAATGACATTTTCAACTGTATCATTTTTTGTGATCGGATATTCTTCTGCAATACTTACCCTGTTCTCAATATCCTGCTGTACCCGGATATGTCCCCAAAAGCTAAATACCTTATTGCTGATTACCTGTTGAAATCCATTTACAAAACTCAATGCCACAATCATCACGGTCACACTGATGGCAGTAGCCCCAGTAGCAAGCCGGATAATGAATCGGGAAAATGTATTTTCTTTATTAAACGCAATTCTTTTTGCAATGAAGGCGGAAATATTCAATCGGCATAATTTTAGTATCTTTCAAAAGTAAATATTTTCACCGCTACATGCATCTTTTTAAATCTTTTCTCCCTGCCACGTTTATATTGCTGATGTCATTTACTTCGGTGGCACAGTCAAATCCGGAGGCTGTTTATAAAAGCAATATCAAATCTGTTCGCTTTCATACTTATGGCGATCAGGAAGCGTTGCCGGTTTACAAACTCAATAGCAGCGATCGTTTGGAGCTGCATTTTGATGACTTGGATGCCAATGTAAAAAGTTATTATTACACCTACCAATTGTGTGATTATGATTGGAAACCGGTGCGGTTAAGTCCTTTTGATTATATCAAAGGTTTTACACAATTGCGTATTTCAAGTTACCGATATTCATCGATTGCCTATACCCGATACACCCATTACCAGGCAATTTTACCCGAGACTAACAGTGTGCCTACCCGCAGCGGAAATTATATGTTAAAAGTTTTCCTGGACGGAGATACTTCTAAACTGGTTTTCACCAGAGCACTACTGGTATTGGATCCCAAGTCATCTATCATGGCGCAATTCATACAACCTTTTACACCCCAGTTTTTTAAAACACACCAGCGTTTAAAGTTTACAGTAAACTTAGCTGGCTTAAATGCATTTAGTGCCAACCAACAGGTGAAGGTAGTGGTGTTACAAAACAACCGGTGGGATAATGCGCAGGGAAACCTTCCGCCCACCTTCGTAAGGGGTAATGCACTGGAGTACAACACTGAAAATCATTTTGTTTTTGCCGCAGGCAAGGAATGGCGCTGGCTCGATCTTAGAAGCCTGCGCCTGCAAAGTGAACGGGTGGAGAAGGCAGACTATTTAAAGAATGCAACTAAAGTGTACGTGAAGCCGGATATTGACCGGAGCAGTCAAAAATATGTGTATTACCAGGATCTGAATGGGTTATACCTGGCAACAACTTATGAGTCCATCAATCCATATTGGCAGGGCGACTATGCAACGGTACAGTTTAGTTATGTAACACCCGACAGGGCTGAGTATGCCGGTAAAGATTTATACCTGTTTGGTCAATTGACAGATTACAAATTAAACGAAGCTGCCAAAATGCAATTCAATGCTGAAAAAGGACAATATGAAACTTTGCAGTTTTTAAAACAAGGCTACTACAGTTACGGCTACATGCTGGTAGACAAAAATGATCCGAAACAGAAAACAGAGCTGGAAGGGAATTACTGGGAAACAGAAAATAGCTACACAATATTGGTTTATTACAAATCATTTACGGATCAGTCGGATCAATTGATAGGCATTTCAAAATTGAATACGAGAACTGACCGGCCAGGCTTTAGCTTTTAATTGTAAATGATTTTGTTTATTAAATGAACGATAAAAATTCACCACAACAAACGGGTGTTTTTATAGATGGTTCTGATGAATGTTGTTAACATTTCAATTGCCGGTTGCCGTGAATGATTATCTCCTGAAATGTTTGGGAATTGTGCTGCAATGCTTATGCAGCTTTGTTTCTGTAGAATATTCAATTAATAAGTTAAAAGAGTTTGGGCTGTAATTTTATTTTTGAACAGAAAAAAA
>JBBQQP010000393.1:0-2740 GCA_038215675.1 Chitinophagales bacterium
GTAAATACTTTTGATTTGCTGGGTTTGAAAATTCACTACGCACAATTGGTAGCAATTGTATTGATCATCTTTTTAACCTTCATTAATACAAATGGAATAAAAACCGGAAAGATCATCCAAACAATTTTCACTTCTACGAAATTATTATCTTTATTTGGCCTTATCATCGCAGGATTTATTGCATTTAAATGGGATATCTGGCAGGCTAACTGGCAGAATCCATGGGCTATGCAGCATCTTACTAAAACAGGTGACACCATCAATGTTGAGCCGCTGCTAATGGGCGCTGCCTTAGGGGCAATGGCAAGTGCAATGGTAGGCAGTATTTTTAGCAGTGATGCCTGGAACAATGTAACTTTTATTGCAGGCGAAATAAAAAATCCTAAAAGAAATATTGGTCTCAGTTTGTTTTTAGGTACGCTGATTGTTACGGTAATTTATGTTTTAACAAACGTTGTTTACCTGGCTACCGTTCCTCTGCATGAGCTGGCTTTTGCAAAAGACAACAGGGTAGCCTTAAGCGCATCGGAAGCCATCTTTGGAAGTAGCGGAACCATCATTATTGCAGTGATTATTATGATTTCCACCTTTGGTTGTAATAACGGGTTGATACTTGCAGGCGCCAGGGTTTATTATACGATGGCAAAAGATCAATTGTTTTTTAAACAAGCCGGCACCTTAAATAAAAATGTTGTTCCCGAATGGGCTTTGTGGATTCAATGTGCCATGGCCTGTGCCTTGTGCCTTAGTGGCAGGTATGGCGACTTGTTGGATATGGTTTCATTTATTGTAGTAATATTCTATGTGTTAACCATTGCCGGCATTTTTATTTTACGGAAAAAATACCCGGATGCCGAAAGGCCATACAAAGCTTTTGGTTACCCTGTGTTACCTATAATTTACATCCTGATGGGAATTAGCTTTTGTACGTTATTAATCATTTATAAACCACAGTTTACATGGCCGGGATTGATCATCACGCTGATTGGTATCCCTTTGTATTATCTTGCAGTTCGAAATAAAAAATCAACCGGTTAATCTCAATTTTCAAATATGATTAGTGAATTGTGCAACGATATTTTTAATCAGTCTATCAACGATTATCATTTAACGGATGATGCAGATACCGCAATCATAAATCCTTATTCCGGTGGCGGAATTGAACATTTACTGTACGCCAAAAATTGGGTAGATACCATACAGTGGCATTTGGAAGATATTGTACGGAATCCTCAGATTGATCCGCTGGCGGCATTGGCCTTAAAAAGAAGAATTGATGCATCTAACCAGGTAAGAACGGATATGGTGGAATATATAGACAGTTATTTTTTACAAAAATATAGTGCCGTGAAGGTTAAGCCGATTGCAAGAATCAATACCGAAAGCCCGGCATGGGCCATTGATCGGTTATCGATCCTTGCGTTGAAGATTTATCACATGAATGCAGAGGTAAACAGAGCCGATGCAAGCGCTGATCATATCATTGCATGTACCGGTAAGTTGGCAATTTTATTGGAACAAAGAAAGGATTTGTCAAAAGCAATTGATGCATTACTGGAAGATATTTCATGCGGCGCCATTTACATGAAAGTGTATAAGCAAATGAAGATGTACAATGATCCCGGGCTGAATCCCGTATTGTATCAGCAACAAAATAAAAATAACTAAAAAGCTATCAGGTTTATAACATTTTCTGAACCATAAAAAATTGAAAAGCGATTGAGGGATTTAACCTCGTATTTAATTTCAACTATTAAAAATTCCTTGTTGTAAAAGGTTGAAAACAGTACGATACCGCCAATTCAGTCACCAGTAATCACCCAGTTACATTATATAATTTGCACACTCCAAAGCATATATTGGTCATTCGTTTTTCTTCTCTGGGAGATGTGGCAATGACGGTGCCGGTAATTAAAAATGTGTTGGAGCAAAATCCTGCATTGCAAATTACCGTGGTATCCAATGCCTTTTTACTGCCACTGTTTGAAGGATTGGAAAGATGTCATTTTTTCCCTGCCTATCTAAAAGAACAACACAAAGGAATTGCTGGTATCTATCGCTTATTCAAGGTATTAAATAAGGTCTATGCATTTGACGCCATTATTGATTTGCACAATGTATTGCGTTCTAAAATTCTAACGACATTTTACAAATTCATTGGAGTGAAAACGGCTACGCTTGATAAGGGGAGGCATGAAAAAAAAGAATTGACACGGAAAGAAGGTAAAGTTTTCAAGCAGCTCACCTCTATGCATGAACGCTATGCAGACGCATTCAGGGCAATAGGTGTGGCGGTTGAGTTGCAAAAGAAAGAACCCGTCTATCAAAGAAAAAGGATACCAGCAGCATTACAGAATATTTTCTCATCTGGAAAAAGAATATTCGGTATAGCACCCTTTGCCCAGTACGCTGAAAAAATGTATCCGGTAGAAAAAATGAAAGCTGTAGTCAGGAAATTAACTGAAGCCAATCATACGGTATTGCTTTTTGGCGGTGGAAAAAATGAGGCAGCAATTTTGGAGCAGTGGGAGCAGGAAATTTTTTCGGTATTTAATATGGCCGGCAAGTATTCTTTTCAGGATGAACTGGCAATTATTAGCAATGTAGATAAGATGGTGAGTATGGATTCTGCAAATATGCACCTGGCATCTTTATTCAAGGTACCGGTGATAAGTATCTGGGGCGCCACACATCCGTTTGCCGGATTTTATGGATGGGCGCAGGATGCCACAAATATTGT
>JBBQQP010000394.1:0-2729 GCA_038215675.1 Chitinophagales bacterium
TAAATTCGGTACCACCATCCTGTACCAGTTCAAAATTTTTCAATTTACCATCATACCCAACCACCACTTTTATTTTAACAGCAATTAATTCCCCACTTTCCAAATCTCTTGGGTTACCCAGGTTTCTTTCCAGGAATTTTCGGAGGGCAGAGGTTCCGCCGGGGTATGAGGGCATAATGTCTGGGTTTTCAAATGGCGTAGAAATATCAACCACTGGTTGAACTGATTTTGCTGGGTCAGCAATGTTAAAGGCGGAAGCTGAACCAGCAATTGGCTCAACTCCGCCATCCACCACAATATTTGTAGTAGTTCCAACTGCCAAACTGTTTATATCAACCAAAAGATCAACTGAATCGTTATTATTTATGATTAAAATCTGATTTACCAACTTGGCAGTGGAAATGGGTTTGGTATCCAATGACTTTTTAAGCTTAGGCTTTATCTCTGGTGGCTTCGGTGGTGGAGGCACCTGCCCAAAACCCGGATCCTGAATTACATACACTTCTTCCACATCCTTTGCCTCGGGCAAAAAAGTGAAGGCAGAAAAAGCAACCACTGCCAACATCATAATTCCCATAGATTTCAATAAACGTGCATTGTAAAATTTACGCAGCGTGTACGCTCCATAAGCTTTGTTTCTTTTTTCGAAAAGAATATCCAATACATCACTTTTCATAATAAATTCGCTGTTCATTTTGGTTGGTTTTGTGGTGAGAAAATTTAAATCGAAACCGGCGCCGTTTGCAATAAGATGCTTTTGCCATATAAATCCACAAAAACATTTACCGCCCTAATAAAACAAAAATTCAGAAAATGCATCAACCTGGAAATTAGAATACAAATTCCCATTAAAAATACTCCTCATTTTTATTCCATGAACGGTTGTGCCGTTAAGGCATTCTTCCTGCTAACAACTTATATTTGCTGCATGAAAATTTTGATGGTTTGCCTCGGTAATATTTGCCGAAGCCCGCTTGCAGAAGGTATTTTACAACAAAAAATAAATGAAAGGAGATTAAACTGGAAAGTAGAAAGCGCAGGCACCAATGGGTTTCATGTTGGAGAACCACCCCATCGACTTTCTCAAAAAATAGCCGAACTGAATGGGATTGACATCAGCCACCAGCAATGCAGACGTTTTTTAAAAGAAGATTTTCGCCGTTTTGATATCATATATGCAATGGCTTCAGATATCATAGATGAAATGAAATGGATTGGAAAAGAGACCTATGATGCAGGCAAAGTTAAACTATTGCTAAACGAATCTTTTCCAGGCGAAAACCGTGACATTCCGGATCCCTGGTATGGAACTGAGCCCGGATATCACAACGTGTTTGACCTAATTGATAAGGCTTGCGATGCAATTATTAAAAAATTGTAAGGAGGGGATCACGTCACATTTTTAACCTTACTCCATACCGATATTTAAACTAAATATAACAAACAATAATCATGGCTAAACCAAGTATACCACAGGGAACAAGAGACTTTTCGGCAGATGTAGTGCGTAAACGAAACTATATTTTAGCAACGATTAAAGCTGTTTTCGAATTGTATGGATTTGAACCACTCGAAACGCCGGCGATGGAAAACCTTGAGACCCTAATGGGCAAATACGGTGAAGAAGGAGATAAACTGATCTTTAAAATTTTAAACAATGGCATCAGCAATCCTAAAAATACAGATAAAGCAAAAGCCGGATTTGAAAAAGCATTGCTCGGAAAAAGCAGCAGTGAGTTAACTGAACGGGCTTTAAAATATGATCTTACCATTCCCTTTGCAAGATATGTAGCCATGAACCAGGGCAGACTAACGTTCCCATTCAGGCGCTACCAAATTCAACCGGTATGGAGGGCCGATCGTCCGCAAAAAGGCCGGTATCGTGAGTTTACGCAATGCGATGCAGATGTGGTAGGAAGTACTTCCCTGATTAACGAGGTAGAGCTGGCCAATATTTATCATCAGGTTTTTACTAACCTTGGACTCACCGGATACCAGATAAAAATTAACAGCCGTAAAATTCTAACGGCATTGGCTGAACTTTGTGGAGGGGCATCCAAAATGATTGACATTACCATCGCCATCGACAAACTGGATAAGATTGGACTTGAAAAAGTAAAAGAGGAGTTACTGCTTCGGGAACTTACTCCAAAGCAGATCGACATCATTGAACAGTATTTATCCATTACAGGAAGTAATCATGAAAAGTTAGAAAAAATAAAATCATTAATCGGCCACATTAAATCCGGCAAAGAAGGAATTAGAGAGATCGCATATTTGTTGAATGA
Source organism: Chitinophagales bacterium (assembly GCA_038215675.1). Taxonomy (GTDB): domain Bacteria; phylum Bacteroidota; class Bacteroidia; order Chitinophagales; family Chitinophagaceae; genus Ferruginibacter. Next base: position 2,289 of record JBBQQP010000394.1, read on the forward strand.
AACCCGCAATATAAATGTGGATGTTGACTTTACTTTGGCAAGAGGATTAAATTACTACACCGGAATTATTTTTGAAGCAAAAGCACCGGTTGAAGTGCAAATGGGCAGCATTGGCGGAGGTGGCAGATACGATGACCTTACCGGGCTATTTGATGTACCGGGTATAGCTGGGGTGGGCGTAAGCTTTGGCGTAGACAGGATCTACGATGTTTTGGAAGAGTTGAAATTATTCCCCGACCAAGTACATACCGGTACCAAAGCCATCTTTTTTAATATGGGCGAAACTGAAAGCCATTTTGCATTTGGTATCATGCAACAATTGAGAGAAAAGGGCATTTCCTGCGAAATGTATCATGAATTTGTAAAGATCAATAAACAATTTAGCTACGCAGAAAAAAAGAAAATTGGCCATGCCATCATTATTGGCAGTAAAGAAATGGA
>JBBQQP010000395.1:0-2650 GCA_038215675.1 Chitinophagales bacterium
CAGGCGGCTTTACAAAATGTGATGGACCCGGAAATTGGTTTAAATGTGGTCGACCTCGGGCTGATTTATCAAATTGATTTTGATGAAATCAATTTAAAGATTTATGTTGCGATGACGCTCACCACGCAATTTTGCCCAATGGGAGAATCTATTTCTGCTGCTGTAAAAAGGGTATTGGAAAATACATTTACCGAACTGGAAGTACAACTGGAAATAACATTCGATCCTCCGTGGAGCCATGAACGTATATCTGAAGAAGGACAAATTTTTTTAAACCATTAATGTATGCTCAGCCTAACCTGCACAACTGCCATCAAAGCGGTAATATACCTGGGGTCAAAAAATGAAGCCGGTACAAAAGCGGGCATCAAAGAGATTGCAGCATTTATTGATGCCAGTGAACATACCGTAGGAAAAATGTTGCAAACATTGGTAAAAGAGGAAGTAATCAACAGCACCAAAGGCCCCAACGGCGGCTTCTTTATCACACCCAAACAACAGCAACAACCCATTCTAAATATCATAGAAGCCATCGATGGCAAAGCCGTTTTTAACCAATGCGGCCTGGGACTAAGTAAATGTTCCGCCACGCATCCATGCCCCATCCACAACGATTATAAGGCGGTAAGAGACCTCTTTGAAAAATTATGTAAAGACAAAAAAGTAAGCGATTTATTCGAACCGGTCAATAATGGATTGGCTTACCTGATAGGATAGAGGACTGATACAGTTTATTTTTTATTGTTCGGGCGGAAGAATATTGAACGCAGACGTGAGATACCTTGTTAGAATCGACTGGGCGCTATTTTTTCTTCGATATCAAACCTTACCTTTTAAAGAAAAAACTTAAATTTGATTTATGAAAATTTCACTTCAATATGTAAGCGATGAGAATGGCAACGCCCAATCCGTCCAATTACCAATAACCGACTGGGAAAAGGTTCTTGCTAAGCTTAAAAAATACGAACAAACCTTAAAAATAAAAACGGATTTAACAGAAGCGTTCGAGCAAGTTGCACAGTTAAGAAAGTCTAAAGCAAAAAAGCAATCTTTAAAAGATTTTCTTAATGAGTTATAATATTATTCCGATTGACAAGTTCAAGAAGGAAGCAAAACGTCTGTTAAGAAAATACCCTTCACTAAAAAATGAATTGACTGAGTTAAGCTTGGTTTTAACAACAAATCCAACCGCTGGTACACCTCTCGGAAATGACTCCTATAAAATTAGAGTTGCAATTAAAAGCAAAGGAACTGGTAAGAGTGGCGGAGCCAGAGTGATAACTTATGTGATCACAGAAAACAAAGAAATCTATTTATTGACTATTTACGATAAAGGTGATCTGGAGACTATTGATGATAAAACCCTTAGAAAAATTATTCAGCTTATTAAAAGCGAACAATAAAATAGCACCTATTTGAGTAAGCAGGGTGGATTTCTCTACCCACTAACCCATCTTCCCCTTCAATTTTTCATTTAAAATTTTCTCTAATCTTTCTATCAATGAAACGGGCGTTTCACTTGCGTCCTCCTTCATGTCACCCAGCGCACCAGCTACCAAATCAAGCAGCATATTATATTTGTCAAACTGCTTATACAAAATCTGCTCGTTCCCTGTTTCCCAATAATTGCCTTCATCCATTAGTTTAAAGTCTTTCAAATACTTTTCGGAAACGTACTTTAATAATTTGATAACCGCTATATGCGCATCTGGTCCTGCATACTGTGTTTTAGTGGCTGTAGTGTACATCAATTCCTTTTCAAACTGAATGCCATCGTACATATCACTGAATTGCAGATTCGTGGGAGAACATAATTTTCCTCCCGGTAAGAAACTTAAAAAAATAGGTTCACAACCCTCTGGCGCAAAGCAAATACCCTCGAGACCGTTCTCGTCGTTTTTCCTCAAATAATGAGGCGCCCATTGAAGCGTGTTGCAAATTTCCGTTACTTCTTCAATCAATTCGTCCAGTTGATTTTCGTTGCGAAGGCTGCCCGAGTAATAGATTGTTAATCCCATAAAATTAAATTTAGACTAATGTAATAAAGGCTTGACATATTCGCAAGTTTTAGGTAGGTTCAATTGTTGAAAGAATATTTTCAACCTACTTGTCAAACATTTTTTTATAAAAAAAAGTCAGCATGCAAATAATCCAAAGCATTCAAAACAGAATTTATGAGTTACGAGGTGAAAGGGTAATGCTGGATTTTGATCTGGCCCTACTTTACGAGGTAGAAACTAAAGTATTAAACCAGGCAGTTAAACGAAATCTTAAAAAATTCCCCGAAGATTTTATGTTTCGAATTGGTATTGAGGAATGGCAGGCCGTGAGATCACAATCAGTCACGGCCTATGAAAACTCCCCTGCTTTAAGGTCACATTCTGTGACCTTAAAGCAGGGGAGAGGAATGCATAGTAAATACATGCCTTATGCTTTTACCGAACAAGGAATCGCCATGCTAAGCGGAGTACTCAATAGCGACAAGGCAATTAACATGCACATCGCTATCATGAGGGCATTTGTAGCCATCAGAAAAATTATATCTCAGCAGAACGATCTAAAGGAACAAATGAAAGCAATCAAGGAACATATTGGTGTGCATGATGCCCAACTTAACCAGATTTATGAGGCCATAGAAAACCTCTTAGAT
>JBBQQP010000396.1:0-2633 GCA_038215675.1 Chitinophagales bacterium
CGGCGAACCGATCAATGCGCTGCATTTACTGGCGGAAGAAAATGTAGACTACAGTATTTTATATAATGGAAAATCGTTGGGCTACACCAGCCCGTTAGCGTATCCTTATTCGGTATTAACCTTATTTAAAAAAGGAAAGGATACCATGAATTACCGGATTTACAATTTGCCTGCAACCCTGCAGCCTGGTGATACCGCTTTACTGGAAGTAAATTCTGCTATCAGCAATCATGGTTTTGTAAATAGTGGCTTAAGCAGGGAGATCATTAAAAACGGCACTTTTTATAGCGGCGGTCTGCCAGCTTTTGGCTACAATCAACAAAGGGAATTAGAGAGTGATGAATATCGAAAAAAGAATGGCCTGCCGGTGAAGGAAGACGAATTGCCGCTACACAATGACCCCAAAGGCATCAGCAATATACTGTTTAATGATGATGCCGATTTGATCCATTTTGAAGCGGTGGTGAGTACCACGCCCGATCAGATTGCAATAGCACCTGGTTATTTGCAAAAAACCTGGGAGGAAAAAGGACGCAAATATTTTTCTTATGTGCAGGATTCGCCCATTGACTATTTCTTTAGCGTGGTATCCGCAAAGTATGACGTAGTAAAAGATTCCGTCACAACGGATGATGGGAAAAAAGTAAACATCGAAATATATTACGACCAGCAGCATCCTTTTAATTTATCCCGGTTTAATGCGGCGTACAAAGACGGTCTGAAATATTTTTCGCAGGCTTATGGCTCTTTCCAGTACCGGCAAATGCGGTTATTGGAATTTCCCCGTTACGCCGGATTTGCTCAAAGCTTTCCTAACACTGTACCTTTTAGCGAAAGCTTTGCATGGGTAGCCGATTTTAAAAAGCCCGACGATTTTGACTACCTCTATTTTGTAACGGCGCATGAACTGGCGCACCAATGGTGGGGCCACCAGGTAACGCCAAACTACACAAGAGGCTCTAACCTGGTTTCGGAAGCACTGGCCGAATACACCGCCTTGTTGTTGACAGAGCGGAAATATGGCCGCGATAATATGAAACGTTTTTTAAAAGATGAGCTGGACAAATATCTTGCCGGCAGAGCCAACGAAGCCAAAAAAGAAAATACTTTTATTAACTGCAACCGGCCTTACCAGTGGTACAATAAAGGCAGTCTTGTGATTTATGGACTGCGTGATTTAATTGGGGATAGCACACTCAATAAAGCCCTGCACGAATTCAGGGATAGTTTTGCGTTAAAAGAAAATCCACCGTTTGCCGGCAGCAATGATCTGTATGCCTACTTGAAAAAACATACCCCCGATTCTTTTCATTATTACTTAACGGATACCTGGGAAAAGATTACGCTGTACGAAAACAAATTGATTAAGGCTACTGCAAAACCAGCAGGTAAAGATGAGTATGATGTTACGCTGGATTTTAGTACTAAAAAACTATACGCAGACAGTAGCGGTAAAGAAACCGTGGCCGCAATGAACGACTATATTGATGTAGCCATATTTGGGGAAGAAACAAAAGACAAGGATGGAAGAAAAAAGATCAATCCGCTTTACATACAAAAATATAAACTGCCGCAGGGTGAGAAAAAGATAACGCTGCATGTGAAAGGAAAACCTGTAAAAGCTGGTATTGATCCATATAATAAGCTGATAGACCGGATACCAGATGACAATTCAGGAGACGTTGATTTGGATTAATTGTAAGTGAATTTCAGTGCTGAACAAGAACAGCATTTTATTTTAGCTAAGCAAAACAATGGTGAAGTCTGGCAATCTGACTTCACCATTTGTTTTTAAAAGGAAGTAATGATTTAGCGGGATTTATTACTATAAAATTGTTATCGGGTAATAAGAAAGAAAGCCAGGTATGGAAAAGGATTTTCTTAACTCCAAACACTGATCATCCCCAAACGCCTTCAGTCAAAATAAACCAAATAATTTGAACAACCACCCGCTTCCCACAAAATCACATTTACATTTATTTGGCTTAATAACCTAACTTCAAAAATATTATCTACAAATTGTTTGCGACAAAAAACAATACAAGAATAGAACAATACAACCATTCAACCATTCAACCATAAAACAATTCAACAATTCAATCATCCAATCAATAACCACACTGTTTATGATCAAGAAAATCCTGCTGCTTTTTTTATTACCGCTTCAACTGCTGTCGCAAAACACTCCATTGTCTTCTTTTAAAAACTATCCGTTTCCAACGGAATTATGCACTGCTGCAAAAGGTGCTAAACTAGCCTGGGCGCTGGATGAACAAGGCAAGAGAAATGTGTACGTTGCAGAAGGACCAGATTACAAACCAAGAAAGCTAACCAATTATACAACCGATGATGGGCAGGAAATTACAAGTCTGTCTGTTTCGGACGATGGCAATTGGGTGCTGTTCGTTCGTGGCGGAGAACACAGTGGCAATTGGGATATTGGCTTACCCATCAACCCGGGATTTGAATTAACCCCTTTTAAAGTTCAGGTTGCCAGTGTTCCTTTTGCCGGTGGCGAAGTAAAATATTTATCTGAAGGTGACCATCCTGTCTTATCACCTGATAATAAAACGGTGGTATTTATAAAAACCGGCCAGCCCTGGACGGTTCCTGTAGATGGTTCAACTGCGGCA
>JBBQQP010000397.1:0-2626 GCA_038215675.1 Chitinophagales bacterium
GTACAATTACCAGTTATTTGATGGCGCTATCGGTGGTAAGGAGGTAAAAATAAATATACCTTCTTATGGGGCATACATGCAACAGAGTTTTACACTGGGCAAAAATTACTCAGCAGAATTGAGTGGCTCATTCAATGGTCCGAGTGTGTGGGGAGCTACCTGGAGAACGAAGTCGCAGGGAGGGTTGGATGTTGGCCTGCAAAAATTATTGCTTAAGAAGAAGGCGACCGTTAAAATTTCTGCTACCGATATTTTCAGAACCAATCCATGGACGGCCATTTCAGATTTTGGTGGCGCCTATATAAGGGGCCGTGGTGCGTGGGAGAGCCGCACGTTTCGCATTAATTTCAACTGGCGTTTCGGCAGCAACGAAATTAAAAAATCAAGGGATCGTAAAACAGGGCTGGAAAGTGAAGCAAACCGAATTAAGTAGGGTGTTTTACGTTAGCTGGAACATTCATTTATGTTAGGTAAGTATAGGCATGAAAAAGCCCTCCGTAAATTTCGGGGGGCTGTTTTAATGAAGTGGGGTTGAGTACTAAAACTGGAATTTTAAAAAAAGTCTGTTCGCAAAAAAATAATTAACTGTTGAAGACGATTTAATCGTATTCATATTCAAAGTATCCTAATAAAATATTTTCTCTTGAAAAGCATTTTTCAATGATTCTTAATCCATCGTTGTAAACATATTTCCAGGTGTAATAATCACTGGTCATACCTTCTTCCACAGTTACCATCTGTGTAACCTGTCCGTCGCTGTTGTATTCAAATACAAAATCCGGCATCAGTTTATTCTTTACCACATTAAATTTTACGATGTCTGTCAGCCGGTTTTTATCGTTGTAGTAGTAATAATAATGCTTGCCATTTTTACCCATGTCTTTTTCATCAATAATATTGCCTTTATCATCTGCAGTGAAAATAATTTGTACGGTATCTTTCATATTTCTGATTCGTAATAGTTGCACGGGTAGGCCTTTTGCATCATACTGGTATCGGTGCTCTTCCACTAGTCTGGTAGAAAAGTCTTCATCGTTTGAATGTGAATTGGAGATGATATTACTAATTTGCCCATTGGCATCATATTGATACAAAGAGGTTGTGCTGGAAAGCTCTGAGCTATCGGTAGATTGAAGCAGTTGATCTTTATCGCTGTAGTAGGCTGTTTGCAGCGATTTACCGGTGATATTCGATTTGGTGTAAGTTTCAATCCGGCGGTAATCTTTACTAATTTTTTTCTCACAGAAAAAGCCGGGGCTGTCATCACCATTTCCTTCAAAACTATGCACTAATATGTTTCTTACTTTTTGTTCTTTAAATCCTTGCTTTTCCGAAATTACCTGCTTATTGCTTACAATGTCTTTATAATAATATTGCGCCTTGCTGGCGGCGGAAAATACAGTAAGTAGTAAAATCGTGATTGAAACTGGTTTTGTCATTTAAGTTGTTTTCGGTGGCAAATTTAAGGTAGTGCGGGTTAATATTAGAATTGTTGAAATTTAATATGATAATGATAACACAAAAAGCTTTTCACTAACATAGTTTATTAAGTGAGTGTTGTTTAAATTTATTTTCATGCATTACAGTCAAAAGCAACTTTTGTAATGGTATGCACTGTTTAACGCACTGTCAATGGTGACCACGCGGTAAATTAATTTTGGACAATAATTAGTAATTAACCATAGAAGGATTATAAGTAAAATCGCTTAATTCATTTCAAAAATGAAGTTGCCGCTTATCTTTATTATTTTTAACTGAAATAGAGTAGTTCTTCTATAAAAACTGAATCGAATAGTTCGTTTTCTAGCAAGGCATTGTTTGATCCTTTACTCTTAAAATGAATTTAATTTTATACATATGCAACAATCAAATACAACTGACTTTCTCCGCCTTGTAAAAATAATGGATGAGTTAAGGGAAAAATGCCCCTGGGATAAAAAGCAAACCATTCAAACACTTCGCCAGTTAACCATTGAAGAAACCTACGAGTTAACCGATGCCATTACAGATGGTGATTGGAAAGGCATCCGGGAAGAGCTTGGTGACCTTTTATTGCACATTGTTTTTTATGCCAAAATAGGGGCCGAACAAAACCGGTTTACGCTCGATGATGTAATCAATGGCGTTTGCGAAAAACTGATCTTCCGGCATCCGCATATTTATGGCGATGTGGTAGTGGCGGATGAGGAAGATGTAAAAAGAAACTGGGAAAAGCTGAAACTTAAAGAAGGAAAAAAATCCGTTTTGAGTGGTGTGCCCAAATCGCTGCCTGCAACGGTGAAGGCCATGCGCCTGCAGGAAAAAGCCAAACAAGTAGGCTTTGAGTGGGAAAACAAGGAGCAGGTGTGGGATAAGGTGGAAGAAGAAAAGAAAGAGTTGTTTGCAGCAATCGCTTCGGGCAATCAAAATGATATGGAAGATGAATTGGGCGATGTTTTTTTCTCGTTGATAAACTTTGCAAGGTTTTTGCAGATAGATGCTGAAAATGCGCTGGAACGTACCAACAAAAAATTTATCGCAAGGTTTAACAAGATGGAAACAGCAGCAGCCCAAACCGGAAAGGTGTTGGATGAGATGAGTTTGGAAGAGATGGATGCATTGTGGAATATTGCCAAGCGATCTTAAA
>JBBQQP010000398.1:0-2509 GCA_038215675.1 Chitinophagales bacterium
GTTAAAGGCTCCGGCATCTTCCATCAGTTTACCACTTAATACGGTTATAGGAATCGGCACATCCTGTAGCACTTCTCTGCGACGCCTGGACGTAATCACCACCGTATCGGTTTGAAAAAGCGGTTGCAACTGTATCAGCAGATCGTTTGTAATGCTGTTTCTAATAATCACCTGGCGGGTTTCAAAACCAGCAAAGGAAACTACGATCGTGTAAGGAATTTTTTGATCATAGTTTAGCAAAAATCTTCCAGTTGAATCACTCGTTGTTATTATTGTAGTGCCTTTGACTGAGATATTTGCAGAAGCCAATGCTTCATTTCTTTCACTCACCACACGGCCATTTAATTGTGCAGATACCACAACCGGAATTAAAAATAATAATACTAATAACTTTTTCATTGATGTAAACGTTGGTTTTTATTTAATTTTTTTATTGACAAAATGTTGAATTCCTTTCTTTGTAGTTATAACAATATTAGGCGTACTCAATTACAATCATTAAAGATTGGAATATTTAGTACACTATTTTGATAGACTATTTATACAAAAAATTTAATCCATGAAAAGCTGGATTGCGCTACAACATCGCTGTGAAAGCGGGAAGGAATAATTGATCACTGAATTTCATTTCGTTAAAAAAATAATGAATGCAAATATAGGGGAAAATTGATTAGTCTATTAATTTTATAGACTTTATATCAAAATATTTTTATGGAGTTCCGTTTTACTTTCCTAACCATCTAGGTAGTCCAATAATTAAAATACAAATCTTATCAAAAGTCCCATCACCGCAGCCGCTAAAATGATATAGGGTTCGTTGGCCTTCTTATAATAATTTAAAATAAGCAACACAGCCATTGCAATCAATGCAGTAGTAATATCTGTTATGGCGCTACTTGCAATCACCAGTACTGCACCCGCCAATGCGCCCGATACAGCCGCGGTAATACCATCAACAAAAGCCTTCACCGATTTATTCTTTGCTATTTTATGAAAACAAGGTGCCGGAATAACGGTGAATAAATAACAGGGTAAAAAAGTAGCCAAAGCTGCCACACAGGCACCGGGGAATCCTGCAACGAGATAGCCAATAAAGCCAACTGTAATTACAACCGGACCAGGTGTAATCATGGCCACGGCAACGGCATCTACAAATTGCTGCTCTGAAAGCCAATGATTTTCAACAACCACACCCCCATGTAAGAAAGGAACAATGGCCAGCCCGCTTCCGAAAATAAATGCACCTGCTTTGGCAAAAAACAATGCTATTTTTTGGAGTGTTGCAGCCTCATAATCCCAAAAACCAATTTGTAAAAGAATGAATGAGCCGGCATATTTCCGGGTGTTTAAATTTACAGGAGCTTTCACCATCATGTAAATAAATCCTGCCGCAATAAACACCAATACATGTTCCTGCCGGGTAAAAAATGTGATGGCTGCAGTGATGCCAAAGAAAAGCCAAAGTAACCAGTTGCTTGTGAACGAGGCCACATTAAACCGCCCGATTGATTTGACTGTAAGCTTATAAGCACTCATAATAATTATTCCGATTACGGCCGCACCTACACTGTAAAAAACAGCTTGCATCCAGGGCAGACCGCCAAACAGTTTATAAGCGATACCTAATATTACTACAATTAAAAAAGATGGGAGAATAAAGGCGAGTCCTGCAAGCGTGGCGCCCAATATTCGATAATGCACAAAGCCAATATAAATACCCAGTTGTGCTGCCAGTGGACCGGGCGCCAATTGTGCAAGCGCAAGCCCTTGTTTGTATTCGTCTTCAGATATCCAATTTCGCTTTTCAACCAGATCTTTATACATATAGCCAACTAAAGCAACAGGGCCACCAAAACCCGTGCTACCAAGCTTCAGAAAATAGTTGACCAATTGTGTTAAGGTATAGGTAGGTTTATTTTCCATAAACATTTATTTGACAGGTTGCTGTTGGGTATATTATTCAGAATAAAATTTTCGAGGGAGATAAAAGCCAGCAGCAATAATTTGGCATAAATGAAAAACAGAACCGTTCCTTAATTTGTCATGTAAGAACGAAGTTGAGGCAGGTATATATTGCCGCAGTAATTGATGCATATCTTGTTCTCTCAGCTCGAATAGTACAACGTTACTTATGTCGTTGGCAGGCTTAAAGAAAAATAGCTCTGTAAATAGTAACCAGTCCGCAAAAAATAACCAGCACACCAACCGCAACAAACATTTTTTTAGGGGGTAGTTTAGCCGTAAGCATGGCCGAAAATGGTGCAGTCACAATACCACCGATGAGTAAACCTGCCACGATATTCCAGTGTTGTATACCGATGGTAAAAATAAAAGTGATGGCACTGGCCACCGTGAGAATACATTTGGCAAAAGTAGAACTGCCAATTACAAACCTGGGCGTATGTCCATTTTTAATAAACGTTCCTGTAACCAACGGGCCCCAGCCACCGCCACCAAATGAATCGATAAAACCACCCACTAAACCCAATACCGTGATATTACTTTTCTT
>JBBQQP010000399.1:0-2454 GCA_038215675.1 Chitinophagales bacterium
TGCGGTAAGGAGATTGAATTCTCAATCTCCTTTTATTGGTTTCATTACATCAAACTGAACAGGATTTAAAAATATTAGCACGTTTTATTTAAGCAACTCTTTAAGTAGGGAAAATTCCTTCTCTATATAAAAATCAAAAAATGGAAAAAGAAATGACAATGACCGAAGACATTGTGGCAATTGCCGCAACAGATTGTAAAACTCTTGCTGCCGCAGTAACAGCTGCGGGGTTGGTAGAAACTTTGCAGGGCACTGGGCCATTCACAGTTTTTGCACCTACCGATGAGGCTTTTGCTGCCATACAATCAGAAGTGGACAATTTATTGAAACCAGAAAACAAAGAAAAGCTATCCAAAATTTTGACTTACCATGTTGTAAGCGGGGCAACGATGGCTGCTGATTTGGAAGATGGCCAGGAGTTAACTACGGTAGAAGGGAGTAAACTAAAAGTGATGATGAAAGATGGAAAGGTAATGGTTGGTAACGCACAAGTTACAACTGCTGATATTGAAGCTTCAAATGGAGTTATCCATGTGATTGACAAAGTGCTATTGCCTTAAGATTAAATTTTTCTGATCATTAAAATAAAGCCTTGCCTAAGTGAGGTTTTATTTTTTAAAAATTTCTTTTAAAAAATCTTCTATTTTAATTATTACAAAAAAATAGTTTAAAAATGTCCATTCAAACGATTAATCCCACAACAAATAAAGTGATTGAGTCTTTTACTGAAATGACAGATGAGCAGGTTAATGCAGCAGTAGAAAATGCAACAAACACTTATGAAAGCTGGAAAAAGACCGGTTACAAATTGAGAGCAGCTATACTGCACAAGGTTGCTGGTTTGTTAAGAGAAAAAAAAGATATGTTAGCGAAGATGATAACATTGGAAATGGGTAAATTATTGGAACACGCTGATGGTGAAATAAAATTAAGTGCAGAAATATTTGATTACTACGCCTAAATTGCTGAAAGTTTTTTGGCAGATAAAATACTGCTTCCTACGCATGGTGATGCACTCATCAGGCATGCACCTATTGGTGTTTTGTTGGGGGTAGAACCCTGGAATTTTCCATTTTACCAGGTAGCCCGTTTTGCCGCACCCAATATTATGATTGGTAATACTATTCTATTAAAACATGCTTCCATCGTTCCTCAATGTGGTATTGCAATTGAAGAAATATTTAAAGAAGCGGGAGCTCCTGTTGGTTTGTATACCAACCTGCTGATATCTGGTAAACGGGCCTCTGCATTGGTTGCGGATAAAAGAATTAAAGGAGTTTCGCTTACGGGTAGTGAGGAAGCTGGTGCAAGCATAGCTTCTGAGGCAGGGAAGTATTTAAAAAAATCGGTATTGGAACTGGGAGGAAGTGATGCCTTTATTGTACTGGAAGATGCCGATATGGATAAAACGGTTGAATGGGCGGTAACAGGCAGGATAAATAATAATGGGCAATGTTGTATAGCCTCTAAAAGGTTTATTGTGGTAGAAACCGTGGCAGATATTTTTTTAGAAAAATTTAGAACAAAATTTATCGAGTTGATAGTGGGTGACCCAATGGATGCCACTACACAATTAGGTCCGATGAGTACTGAAGCAGCTGCTGAGCAAATAGCAGCGCAGGTACAGAAAGCTGTAGATGGCGGCGCAACAATTTTATTAGGAGGAAAAAGGTTACAGAGAGAAGGTGCTTTTATGGAGCCAACGATTATTACCAATATGCTACCCGATAATCCTGTTTATTATGAAGAGTTGTTTGGTCCGGTGGCTACTTTTTTCAGAGTGAAGGATGAGCAGGCTGCAATTGATTTAGCGAATGATTCGCCCTACGGGCTTGGTGGCTCGGTGTTTACACAAGACATTGAAAGAGGAAAACGGGTTGCGGATCAGATTGATACCGGCATGGTTTTCATCAATCACCCCACATGGACGCAAGCCGATTTGCCTTTTGGCGGTACCAAACGCTCTGGTTACGGAAGGGAACTTTCCGAACTGGGTATGCATGAATTTGTAAATAAAAAACTAATCCGCATCAGCGAATTATCAGACCCTTTTTAAAAAAAACTGGTTTTGTAAATTTTAATTACCTCAGTTTCAAATTTTAATAAAATGGATTATAAGGATTTTAAAAAATGCATAGAAGCCTGCCTCGACTGCGCCGTAGCTTGCAACCATTGTGCGTACGAATGTTTGCATTCCCAGGAAGTAACGCAGCGCATCCGGTGCATTCAACTCGACCATGAATGTGCGATTATCTGCTTTGCTGCCGCCAATATGTTGAGCTCGGGCAATAAATGGATTGGTGCGCTTTACGAGGAGTGCTCCGAAATTTGCGATGCCTGCGCAGAAGAATGTGAGAAACATAACCACATGGACCATTGTAAAAAATGCGCTGAAACGTGTAGGAAATGTGCCGAAGAATGTAGAAGTATGCTTAAAATGGCCGCTTGAAAGAA
>JBBQQP010000400.1:0-2352 GCA_038215675.1 Chitinophagales bacterium
AGGCAAGGGGCCATAAACGGGAGCCAATATCTTACGACCACTAAATCGGGTTGCAGTTTTTTTATTTCGTTGCCAACACTTAGCCAGTTAATTGGGTTGATGGAATTGATTCTTGTATGAATTTCTAAACCGATAGGTGCAGGATCGGTGGTAAATTGTGTTGATCCCGGAAATAAGAAACCCGGGTATTGCAACGAGAAACTAAAGATGCAAACCTGGTTGCCGTCTGATAAAAATTCATTCGCCAGCCGCTCATTGAAAGTGGCAATACCGCCACCTCTCAGCGGATGTGCAGAACCAATGATGATCACTTTTTTGCTTTCCTGCTGCAACTGCAATGGGGCACCGGTAGTTGGCATAAGTTAGTGGATCCCAATTTTTTGATCGATTAAATAAAAATTCCGGTCGTTTGTATTGCGGGCAATCAGTTCGCCCAAAAATCCGGCTAAAAACAATTGCGTACCAATTACGATGGAGATAATGCCGATGTAAAACAAGGGCCTGTCCGTCATATTAAACTTATCGAAAAATATCTTTTCGGCAAAAAGGTAGAGCCAGATACAGGTTCCAACAAAAAATACAATACTGCCCCATAAGCCAAAAATATGCATTGGTTTTTTACCAAACTTACCCATAAATAAAATGGAACCAAGATCGAGAAAGCCGTTTACAAAACGACTCCAGCCAAATTTGGTAACGCCATATTTACGGGGACGATGTTCTACTACTTTTTCACCGATCTTTTTAAAGCCGGCCCATTTGGCCATTACCGGGATGTATCGGTGCATTTCGCCATAGACTTCAATGGATTTAACCACTTTATTTTTATACGCTTTAAGACCGCAGTTGAAATCATGCAGCTTTATTTTAGTAGCCTTGCTCGCCGTAAAATTAAATAATTTGGACGGCAGGTTTTTAGTAAGCTTATTATCATAGCGTTTCTTTTTCCAGCCACTCACCAGGTCGAAACCATCCTCTACAATCATTTTGTACAATCCGGGTATCTCATCCGGACTATCCTGCATATCGGCATCCATGGTAATGACCACATCGCCCTGTGCTGCTTTAAAGCCCTCATTCAATGCGGCGCTTTTACCATAATTGCGTTGAAACTTAATGCCGCGGATTAAGTTGTTGTGGTGGTGAAGCGATTCGATTACGGCCCATGACTCGTCATTGCTGCCATCATCCACCATGATCACTTCGTAGCTGAAATTGTTTGCAAGCATTACCCGCTCGATCCACGCAGCCAGTTCTGGCAATGATTCGTCTTCGTTGTAAAGCGGAACTATAATTGATATATCCATGATGAAAAGTCCTCTTCCCACAAAGGGGGTTTGTTTGAAGATTCTGTGTCGCAACAACAGTGATTGTTGTGGCAGATTTTTTCAGAATCAGTTGGGTGAATGCTGTTTTAATATTTCGTGAATGCTCGAATTGGAAATAAAATTTATCCTATGCTTCCGGAACCTTTCTCTACTTTTTATTTTATATTAATGGCTATTAAAACCAGTGTGTTTAATTTCTGCTACCGTCTTATTTTTCTGACTTAAAAAGCCTGCTGCAATTACCGTAATCAGTGCGCCTAAAATAAGGTATCTGAAAACTGCTGCTGAAATCATCAGCGGCATAAACATTTTTTTCAACTGTTCAGCATTGGCTGCAATTTCATTGGGTAAATGGTCGCCCTGTTGAATGAGAAGCTTGCTATTCTCTGCAATTTTACTATCCCTGAATTCGGGATTGCCACTAAAATAGGCAAAGGTAAATACCGCCATGATCAATGCAATTACCACAAATGTTTTAAAGCCAACCGAGAAATAATCTTTGAATGATTTTTTTTCAGTAGCTGATTTCGAATAATTAAATAAGCTCCAGAATATGCCCAGGCAAAATATAAAATAAACGATGAACTGAAAATAACTTTCTACCGGATTTTTTAAAACATACAGCGAAAAAAGAGACGCAAGCACCATACCCGTTCCCGTAATCATTCCTTTTTGTGCAGGTGTTCCTGGTTTCATTTATTAAAAAATGTTTTATTCCCGTTAATAATTCCAATCACTTTCCCCTTAAATTGTTTGCCAACAAAAGCGGAGTTCTTCGATTTCGATTGTATGTTCGTTTCTTCAAATGTATACTCCGTCTCCGGGTTAAAAAGCGTGAGCGTAGCTGCCGCGCCTTCTTTTATTTCCGGCATTGACAATCCAAAAATCGATCTTGGGTTTACGGTTAATTTTTCAACCAGGTCACCAATGGTCGTTTGTTCATTCACCAAAGACCAAACTACGCCGAACAAGCTCTCCAGACCGATCATACCATTTTTTGCATATTCAAATTCGCACACCTTCC
>JBBQQP010000401.1:0-2308 GCA_038215675.1 Chitinophagales bacterium
AACCACTAAAAATTAAAATACCGAAACAAAACAATCGACCCGACCAAAGCAAATAGCTATTTGGAAAATCACGGAATAAAATAGCCACCGCTATCAACGCAAATACATGGTAAAACTGGTAACGGACGGCTGTTTCGAAAATTGCCAGGTACTTATCGTTGAGCAGCTGCTTTAGTGCGTGGGCTCCAAAAGCCCCGGCTGCTACTGTAAGTGCGCCCAATATAGCAGCCGTTTTTAAGAAAAAAGTATGCATAAAAACTTAATTTGTAATGATTGAAATGATTTCGGGAAATGAAGCATCAGTCAATGCGCCGGATTGCACAGTTAAGCTCGCCTGGGTATAGAATGGTTCTCTTTCTTTTACTTTTTGCTCGATAAAAAAAAGTAATTCAGCCTGGTTTAGTTTTTTTAACAACGGACGCTTTTCCTTCTCAAGTAAAACCCGTGCTAGTATTTCAGTAGAAGTGCAGGCGATATAAATGGTTGTTCCGTGTTCGTTCATCCATTGGATGTTTCCATAAAAACAGGGTGTTCCCCCACCGCACGCTACCAAAGTATTTTGCAGATCAACACAGGTTCTTAATGCCTCCGCTTCCATACCTCTAAAATAATCTTCCCCTTTTGATTCGAAAATTGCGGCTACCGTTTTGCCAGCCTTTTGTTCAATAATTGTATCCAGGTCAACAAATGAAAACTGATTGGCTTCAGCCCATATTTTTCCCCAGTGCGACTTACCACTACCCATAAAGCCAATGAGAAAAAAGTTGCCCTTTAGCTTACGATCAATATTAATATTTGACAAATTCATATTTGATTCAATAATCTTTTTGCAAAGAACGCCAAATATTAAATGCCGTCTAAAATTTTAAGTTATTGAAATGATTTTCTTTTTTGAGAAAGAGAAGAAAAGCCCCTATTTCTTTTTATAATCCCCTCTTTTCCAGGATTTGATAAACTCGTTCCATGCAAACGGGTTAAAAATATTCATTGGAGGCACCTGGCCTGTGTAATAGGATTTGGCGGCTTGTTGGGTTAGATATCTTCCGGCAGCTTCTCTTCCATCGGTGGGCAGTGTTGCCATCATGAGTCTTCGTCTACCTTCATCGTTGTTTTTGCGGGCAATTTCCAGCTGGTCATCCGGCACAACTGTCTTAATAAAATCTCTTTCAAACTGCTCCCTCGTAGGTCTTGATTTAATGATGGTGGCGGCAAGGTAAACCGTATCATTTACCATCAGTTGTAAAATACTATACTGGCTGCCTTCGATGTCGCTCGGAATTTTTACAAGTTTGGGCTTGTAACCAACACTTGAAAATTCAATATAATCACCCTTTAATGCAACGATGCTAAATACGCCCTGGTTATTGGTAATGGTTCCGCGAATGGTTCCTTTAATGGCAACACTTACGGCCGGGATGCCCTGGAGACTGTCAGCAGTCATTACTACCCCATATAATTGAACTACAGAATCTTTAAAAGATTCAAATTGCGCTTTTGAGGAACTTGGTAAAAGACAGGCAACAAAAAATATGCAAAGTATAAGTTTATTCATGTACACAATCCTCAATCGATTTTAATGATGCTGTTTAAAAATGATGTTCACGCCGCCCAATGGTTTGTAGTAAAAGAGTGCAACGCAACGATGTTAAATTAATGCTTTAAAGACCGGTACCAAAAATAACAACATTCCACAATTAATAAACAAAGTAAGGTGTTCAATGTTTAAATTTGCCGGTGAAGCGGTTTTTTTAACAAATTTATTTGAACGATGACAAACGAAGATATACTGAAAGCATTGAGTAATGTGCAGGAGCCTGATTTGGGTAAAGACCTGGTTACGCTGAACATGGTAAAAGACATTGCCATTGATGGTAAAAAGGTTTTTTTTACGGTAATACTAACCACGCCAGCCTGTCCGCTAAAGGATATAATTATGAATGCCTGTATCAATGCGGTGAAAATTTTGGTGGATAAGGAAGCACAGGTTACAGTAAACTTTACAAGCAATACCAGTAGCAACAGGAAAGATGCCAAAACAATTTTGGCGGGTGTAAAAAATATCATAGCTGTGGTGAGTGGAAAAGGTGGTGTTGGAAAAAGCACAGTGTCCAGCAACCTGGCCCTGGCCCTGGCAAGTGGCGGTGCTAAAGTGGGTTTGATGGATGCAGATATCTATGGACCGAGCCAACACATTATGTTTGGCGTTCGTGGCGACAGGCCGATGATGACCGAAGTGAATGGTAAAGGATTGATTGAGCCGATTGAAAAATTTGGTATAAAAATGATGAGCATTGGTTTGCTGGTTGAT
>JBBQQP010000402.1:0-2281 GCA_038215675.1 Chitinophagales bacterium
CTCGGTATAACCAGTTGTGGTACTATCACCCTTAGCTGCTGTCGCAATTACCACGCCATTGAATGTGCCGGTAAAACTCCAGGTACTATCGGCATTGGAAGTAGTTCTTCCTAAAAAAAATTCGCCATCGCAGGCCCAGCAGGCATCATCTAAAAACACTTCAATTTTACAACCGGGTGTTGCCTTGCCTTTTACAAAATTTATGGCTGTTGAGTCTATTCTTATTACAGGTTCGTTTGAATATGAAATATAAATACCTGAACCATAAACAGCACTGCCGTAGGTCTTGTTTTTGATGATTGCAATCTTTGGTGATGCTACAATTACGATCCCTTTAGGATATGAAGAGCCATTCCAATTAACACTTGTTTGCAGGCACGAGCCGGTATAAATCTGATTTTGCTGCTCAGGCAATTCTCCTCCAATAATGCCACCACCGGTGCAAAATCCAATGTTCAATTTCATATTATAGGTATATCCCATCGTACTTGTGTTTGGCGAAAACAACTTGTTACCCTGTACTGTAAGAAAACCGGCATTAGAATATATCTCAAATCCACCTATAATCACATTATCAATGATATCCATTTTATAATTTGGGGTATATGGCCAGCTGATTGTGCTACCCAATTTAATTAAAATGGGGTTATAACTCTGTGCCCAAAAAATGGTTCCGTCTGTTTTAGTCCCTGCAATATTATTTTTAAAAATCAGCGATCCATTTACCGGCACTTGAGATCGTATCTGTATTTGTTCTGCAAAGAATGAATTGCCGGCAGCAGGCAGGTCTCCGCCAATTAAAATATCTTTCGAATTGTCCGCATATATTGCGTAAGAAACTGGATCGGCAAATGGCCCAACACCCCAATTATCCTGAATCGTAGGTTCGCCATTTTCATTGTAACCAAATACATTGCTTTGTATTGTGATATTGGTTGAATTTCTTTTATACCTGTCATCATACGACTGGATTGGATTGATTATACCGTAATAGACACCCCTAAAATAATTACCCTTTCCTGGTGTTCCAATTGTTACATCATCGCTCAAATTAAAGCGGATACCCGCATCATAAGTCTGGCCCGGATTAAATAGGGTAGAAAAATTTTTATAAAAAAAGAAGCCATATATCTGTACATTTTTCGCATTGACAAACTTGAAGAAACAGAACGGTGAAGTTCTGATAGAATCCAGCAACAAAATTATTTTTGCATCCGACTGTCCGATTTTATTTCCCTGCTGTGTGCTAGCATCAACAATTAGGTTGGATGTAAGATCAGGTAATTGGTCTTTAACGATGATAGTTCTTGCGTATCGGCTGGTATCGGTGATATTAAATACAATGGTATCAACAGTTACAATACCATTTGCGGCGGCCAGTGCAATTGCTTCCCGTAAAGAGCCTGGACCGCTATCTGCATTGGTAGTTACTACAATGGTGCCAGCCTGCAAACTTTCTATTTTTAAAAGCAGGAAAAGGAGTAGAAAAAAGCAATTTTTCATAAAGTAATAGGAGTAGATATTGCAATAAAGATAGATTAAGAACGAGTATGCCTACATAAATATTATAACAATTTAAAAACATCTTATTATACTGTTGAAATTTATTGTGCTTTGAAACATATTACGACTCCATTTCATCTGCGATTTTGTGTTTTAGCCAATGGTGCCATAAAAAAGCCGGTGAAAAAATCACCGGCTGAAAAAATAATTTATAAAAAGCTTTTTCAGACATCAATTAAGCCATAACCAACTCGCCGCGGTTTGAAACGGGCTTCGCCTTGACCACTGTATTTAACATGCTAATATCAATTGTTTGTATCAACTTATCTTCCAGTAAATTAGCAAAGGCTTCAAAATACTCAACCGCATCTTCCCGCTTGTTGCGCTTCAACCAGCGAAAACCATTGGCCAGATATTTTAGCACTGTTTTATCTGACAAATATTCAATGTTGTGAATATCGGTAGGTGTTAGCCCGATTTCTTCCAGGCGGGTAATTACCAATGTAAGCGGTGCGTTTGTAACCGGACAAAACTC
This sequence comes from Chitinophagales bacterium, assembly GCA_038215675.1. Lineage (GTDB taxonomy): Bacteria > Bacteroidota > Bacteroidia > Chitinophagales > Chitinophagaceae > Ferruginibacter. The sequence continues at coordinate 2,039 of JBBQQP010000402.1, forward strand.
CTGTGCCATCTCTGTCCATTCGCCGGTACCAGTGTGGGAATAACGTAGAATTTCTCCTTCGGTAAAATTGGTTACCACCTGCACCAGGTTGCCACAATTACAGGCACCATGATGCCCCCATGCATAATGACTTCCATTGCGAAGCCTTGAAGCAGTTTCCCTAAGAGCGGTAATTAATTCAATTGTTGGTTTTGCCATGTGCTTAATTTTTGTTTAAAACAGCCGGTTACAAATTTTGTTTAA
>JBBQQP010000403.1:0-2085 GCA_038215675.1 Chitinophagales bacterium
ACCCACTTCCATGCGGATGGAATAATTGATATCCTTGTATAATTTTTGATTGATGTAAACCAAAAAATCATTGATGCTTTTAGGGCTGCGGTCAATTTCGCTGATCCATTTTCTCAACAGTGCGCCGTATTCTTTAAATTCAAAATAAGGTACCAGTTCCTTACGCAATTGTTCATCGTAGCGAAAAGGATATTTCTCTGCATAATCTTCCACAAAAAAATCAAACGGATTAATCACCACCATATTGGCAATCAACTCTACTTCCACACTTAGCTCAGTAGTTTTTTCCGGAAATACCACTCTTGCCTGGTAATTACCAAACGGATCTTGCTGCCAGTTGATAAAGTGTTCTGCCGGTTTTATTTTAAAGGAGTAGGCCTCAATCTTTGTTCGGGAATGTGCCGCTGGCCGCAACCTGAAGATATGCGGCGATAAACTAACCAAACGGTCGTAGGTATAAGTGGTTTTGTGGTTGATTGCTACACGAATTGCCATAATATTTTAACTGGTGTTTGAAATTAGAAAATGGTCGCTGGCAAGCAATCGATATAAAAATACCGGCTTTTTTCAGGGTTACAAAATTTAATGTGGTAGTCATTTATTTGGAAGCTGTGTTGGTTGGATGAAAAAAACAGGGGTGGTTCCGATTGTGTTTGCTCATATTTTGTAACAGCCTTACGGTTAGTTTTCTGGCGGGGAGTAAATTTTATTTTTCCCGAATGTATAAACTCTTTTACCGTTTGCGTAACCAAATAAAAATTATTTCGATGCAATTTTGCCGCTATGAAACATACGATGAGAAATTCAATATTTATAGTTGTGGGGCTTTTATCAGGTATCAACCTTTTTGCCCAGGTAAGTGCAGAAATGAAAAGTGATTCTTTTTTTCAACATAAAAGTTTACCGGAATTAACGGTTGTGGGTAGGGGCAGCCGAAGCGATTACCAGCAAATGCCTGAAATAGTAGGTACCAATATTTATGCGGGTAAAAAAAGTACGTTGATTGTATTGGACAATGTGAAGGGCAATGTTGTTACCAATACCATGCGACAGGTGTTGGCTAAAGTGCCGGGTATTCACGTGTGGGAAAGCGATCCCAGTGGTATTCAAATTGGGATCGCAGCAAGAGGTCTTAGTCCTAACAGAAGCTGGGAATTCAACGTTCGTCAGAATGGATATGATATTGCAGCAGATCCCTTTGGTTATCCGGAAGCCTATTACAATCCACAGTTGCAGGCAGTGCAACGGATAGAGGTGGTGAGAGGACAGGGCTCCCTGCAATATGGTCCGCAGTTTGGCGGGCTTGTGAATTATATTCTACGCAATGGCAGCGATATAGAAAAGCCTTTTCAATTTGAAACCCAGCAAACCATCGGCAGTAATAATTTGCTAAACAGCTATAATGCCATTGGGGGAAATACAAAGAAGGTGAACTATTATGCATTCTTTGATCACCGCAATGGCGACGGATGGAGGCAGAACAGCCGCTATTATACCAATGCCGGGTATGGTACCGTTACCTACAAAATAAGTTCTAAATTTTCTTTAACGGCTGAAATTATGCACCAGCATGTCCGCAGCCAGCAGGCGGGTGGATTACCGGATAGCCTGGTGTATGCAGATGCTAAAAAAAGTTTTCGTAGCCGCAACTGGTTTGACATCACCTGGACTACTCCTGCTTTGATTGCCAATTATGTTTTCAACGAACATACCCGTTGGAACACGAAAGTATTTGCTACCATTGGCGACAGAAATAGTGTTGGATTTATTTCGGCCATTACCAATAAGGATACCATTAATGCAGTAACAAAAGATTATAATAACCGGATTTTAAATGCTGACAAATACCGGAATTACGCTATGGAGAGCCGTATCATCACGGATTATAATTTGGGTAAAATGAAGAATACCCTGTCCGGCGGTATCCGGCTTTATACCGGTACTACTACACGGGTGGCAGATGGCAAAGGAACTACTGGCAGCGATTATGATATGACGGTGATTGGAAATTATCCAAGAGACATCGCTTTTACATCTCACAATGTAGCCGCATTTGTAGAAAATATTTTTCGCCTCACGGATAAA
>JBBQQP010000404.1:0-1965 GCA_038215675.1 Chitinophagales bacterium
AGAACAAGTAAATATCAATTTCTTTTTATTCTTAAACTCTTCGGCTTCGCTCAGGATAAAAAAGAATTCAAGGCCGCTACCAGCTTCTGATTTTGACGTATCACCTAAAAACAATTGTTAGCTTAATACATCAGTTTCTGCAGTATACCGGCAATGCGTTTTTAAACCATTTTAAAAACTTTACCGGGGAGACAGATTAGGATCCCCTGCATTTCGAGCGAGAGCAAAGCCGCTGCCACAGAGCTGCTGCTTAAACCCGACTTAAAATAAAGTTGATCAATCTGAATACTTTCCTGGCTTTGTAAAATGTCGATGATTGTTTTTTCGTCTGCTGTTAATTCGATGAACAGCTCTCGTTGCTTTTTTAAATTCGACTTGTTGCTTTCATTCCAGTTCATCATTTCCAGCAGATCGGTAGTGCAGGTAATCAATGATGCTTTATTGTTTTTGATGAGATAATTACAGCCTTCACTTTTGATATCATTGGTGCGGCCGGGGATGGCAAACACATCTTTATTATAACTATTGGCCAGTTCTGCGGTGATCAGTGAGCCACCTTTTTTGCCACTTTCTATCACGACGAGTGCATCGCACATACCCGCTACAATCCTGTTGCGTCTGGGAAAGTTTTGTTTGTCGGGATTGGTATTACTCATAAACTCGGTCAGTAATCCGCCCTGCTCCACCATCTGTTTTGCCAGGTGTTTATTGGGCGGAGGATAAATTCTATCAAGGCCATGTGCAAGGACTCCAACTGTTTGCAGATTGTTTTTTAGTGATGCTTTATGTGCAATGGTATCGATGCCAAAAGCCAATCCACTCATCACTAAAATATTGGATTGCTGTAACTCTTCCACCATTTTTTCGCATACCATTTTGCCATAGTCAGAATAATTTCTGGTGCCAACGATGGAGATGATCCGGGAAGTATTGAGGTTTGCATTGCCACGGTAATAAAGCAATACCGGACTATCGTAACAGTTTAGCAAGCGCTGTGGGTAATGTTCATCCGAGATGAAGAGCGGCGTTATTTTATACTGCTCAATGAATTTTATTTCTGCTTCGCTGCTTTCAAAACTTGTAAATGCTTTGATGCTGTGGGCTCTTACGGTGCCGATGCCTTCCTGGTTTTCCAGGTCATGTTTTTTCGCTTTGAAAATTGATTCTGCATTGCCATACCGGCTTACCAAAGCTTTCGCATGCACATCGCCTATATTGGGCACCAGGGTAAGGGCTATTTGGTATAACAAATCGTTCGACATACAACAATGGAGGCTTTCATCAAATATAATAAAAAAATGAAGCCACGTTGCAACTCCGGATCAAATCGGGTAATTGTTAATTTTTGCTGCAGGTTTATTTATGAGGTGGTCATTGCAGAGTTGTATTTAATTTTTATAAATAAAAAGAACGCTGAATTCAGTAGGTTTTTGGAATAATATCCAATTTAATAACGGTGGCTAATTACTAATCACACCCAGCTCTGTTCTCCTGTTCAAAGCCTTGCCCTGTTCTGTTGCATTATCTGCAATTGGTTTGGTGGCGCCAAGACCTTTTGATTGTAAACGATCTTTTGAAATTTGCTTGCTGGCCAGCAAATAATTGATTACAGACAAAGCTCTGCCGTTTGACAATACCAGGTTATCCGCATCTTTTCCTACATTGTCCGTATGGCCGCTGATCAATATTTTTAATTTCGGATTTTCATTCATCAACTGAATTACCTTATCCAGTTCTACCAGCGAGCCAGGGTTTAATGCTGTTTTTTTACTATCGAAAAAAATATTTTTTAGTACAATGGCAGCACCTGGCACGATGGGTTGCAATGGAATATTGGCAGTAAAAACACTATCGATGCTCCGGTCATTTAAATTGTAGTTTTCTGAATAAAATAAATATCCTTTCCGGTTTACATTGAAAGCATAATCTTTTCCAACCGGCAGTGTAGTCAAATAATTGCCATCT
>JBBQQP010000405.1:0-1874 GCA_038215675.1 Chitinophagales bacterium
AGCGTGGTAATCAAAATTGGTAGCGGGCAAATTGTACAGTGCGAATGCTGCCCAATAACCAACCAGTAATACAATCAGCGCCAGCAATTGTATCTTTTGCGAACAAAAACCGAGCAGTACAAGCAATGTGTAGCCGAGCCCGATTTGTGTAAGCGTATCTTCAAATGTAAAATTGGTTTGACCGGAATATATAGAACGCAGAAATATACCAAGGCAAATGAGGATGAGCGAACGCCTGAAACTATGAAACAATATCGATGACTTAGTCGCTCCACGATGTATTCTGCCAACAATCGAAAAAGGCAAAACCACGCCAACCAGAAACGTAAATGAAGGCTGTATCATATCGTGCAGAGATAATCCTGTCCACTCAACATGGCTTTGGTTAAATGCCAGTACCCTCCAGAACAAACTTTGAGGCAGCGCCTCCGACACGTTTGAAAATGAAAGTACTTCCCCCATCATCAACAACATTACAAAACCACGGTACACATCTACGGAAGCCACCCGTTGTAAAATTTCAGAACCCGATGAATCTGTTTGCAAATTGCCAGTAAAAAGATTTTTCATATCATTCAATAAGATGCCTGAATGTAAATCTTTCTTTTTAAAATGCATTCTTTGAAGCAGAAAATTCAAATGTTTCTACATCTACCCAATAACACAATCCTATTTTGGTATACAGGTGCCGAAATTTTTCTCTTTGCAATAACCAGGTTTAACCCGCCAGCTTTAGTTGTAAAAGAAATACCAATATACCTGCTGCAAACCCAACCAGGGCCAACCAACTGATCTTTTTTAAATACCACATAAAGTCGATTTGCTCTATGCCCATTACCGCAACTCCGGCGGCTGAACCAATGATGATTGCACTGCCACCCGTACCCGTGGTGAGGGCTAAAAATTCCCAAAACGGATGATCGGTTGGATAAACAGATAAATCATACATCCCCTGGGAAGCTGCTACCAGTGGCACATTATCCACAATAGCAGAAAGCAGTCCCAATGCAACTCCTATCAGGTAATCGTTTTTTAAAACACTGGTGAGTCCGCCTGCCAACTCCTTTAGCAGCCCAAATGATTGCAATGCAGCTACCGCCAAAAGAATCCCTAAAAAAAACAAGATGCTAGGGGTGTCTACCCGCTGCAAAGCCCTGGCAACGGTAAATCTTTCTGCATATTCCGGCTCCTTACTTTTATGAATTAACGTAGTAATAATCCACATAAACCCCAGTGCCAGCAACATGCCCATAAACGGCGGCAGATGAGTTACGGTTTTAAACACCGGGACAAAAATCAAGAAACCAATTCCTGCAATCAAAATAAGTTTGCCTTCTTTTTTTTCATCTACCGTACAAGTTGATTCAGGCAATGCACGCAAAGTTTTTCCCTTAAATCGGGCTGCCACTAATAGCGCCGGAATTAAACAAACCGCCAGACTTGGCAATATCAATTGCTTCATAATATTTAAGGCCGTTATTTGTCCGCCTATCCAAAGCATGGTAGTGGTAACGTCACCAAGCGGAGACCATGCGCCACCTGCATTGGCCGCAATTACAATCATCCCCGCAAACCAAAGTTTATCTTCCTTTTGAAATAAAATTTTTGAGCAAAGCGATGTCATTACAATTGCGGTTGTTAAATTATCCAGTAAGGCCGAAAGAAAAAAAGTGATCGCCATGATGATCAGCAATAACTTTTGTTTACTGGAAGTATTTATTTTCTGCGTGATAATATCAAAGCCATTGTGAGAATCGATCAATTCCACGATTGTCATCGCTCCCAGTAAAAAGAAAAGAATGGAGGCAATTTCGCCCAAATGATGGAGCAGTTCTTCGCTTACAATATCAGTTGCCTCGCTATGCAGTATATAA
>JBBQQP010000406.1:0-1839 GCA_038215675.1 Chitinophagales bacterium
TATCTTAAGAACTGGCATCACTGGCGGTAGCAACACCTTTTCCGTCACCATTCAAATAAGCTATGTGGATGAAACCTTTAGCGATGCCAATAATACGGTGAAACCCTCCGCAAACGGGCAAACTGGTTTAATACCATCTTACACAGTCACTGATTTTACAGCAACTTATAAATGCAATAAAAATTTGAATATTAGGGCAGGTTTAAATAATGTATTTGATAAAAGATATTTCACCCGCCGTGCAGGCGGTTATCCCGGACCGGGTGCTTTACCAGGCGATGGCAGAACTTTCTTCGTTTCGGTAGGAGCAAAATTTTAAGCTGTGAAAAGCGGCGTGAATTAAGTTTTTATGATGACCGCAAGCAGCAAATAAGAAAGGCCAATAAATTAAATTTATTGGCCTTTCTTATTTTTTAAAAATGGTTACCTGATTTGTCCACGAACAATACCGCTGGGTTTGTTTGTGCTATGGGTATTTACATAGATGGCATCTGTTTTTATGGAAGCGTATAGTACATCCGTTAAGGTGTTTACTTTTACGGTGCCAAAATCTGCCGCACTTGTATAGAATCCCAAAATTACACTACCATTTGCACCGGCAGCAGCTTTGTGAATATGGGCGGCAGTCATTGCATCGCCTGGTTCTAAATTAGTGATGATTACCCTGGTATAAATTTTCTTTGCAGATGTTACCCTGATTAACGCAGTGCCAGTGGCAGTAGTAATTACGGCAGGCACTTCATTGGCTCCGGTAAGTGTAATAAATTCTGCCATTTCAATAATGGTATTCAGTTGGCCTCTTACCAATCCACTTGGTACCTGTGTTGAATGCACATTGAAATACAATTCATTCATATCATCTTTTAAGCTATCTATTAAAGTTGTGCGAACGTTGGTTATTGTACCCGATGCATTGCCTCCGGTAAACGTAGGGTTTAAGCCCAATATTACGCCTCCATTGCTGATTACATCGCCTACATGGATATGTGCAGCATTGAGTGCATCACCGGTTGCTAAACCAACCACCGCAATGGTATAAGTAAGGCTATTGTCTGATAGCAACTTGACTGTTGCAGTACCTGTTTCTGTGCGGCTGGCAGGCGGGTTGTTTTCATTTTTTGCAGCCAACGGAATCGTCCATTGCTTTACAATAGTGGGAATAACCGGAGCAGGATCATCTTTTTTGCAGGCAACCAATGCGATTGTAACGGATGTAAATACTAAACTCGAATAAAGCAGATTCGTTCTCATAATTTTTTTGTTTTTTTTAATAAACGGAAAGACATAGGAAAAGGTTGTCTGGGGGTATTAATTATTCTTTCTATGATTTATAAAAAGCAATGAGCTTGATCAGATGCCCGGTTTTAGCGTTCACCAAAAAAGGGATTGGTTTAGTAAAAAAGAAATGCTGTTCTAAGAAGTTGATTAATGACGCATCATTAGCCAGTATAAAAAATTTGGACAGTACGAACGAGAGAACAGTGATTAAAAAAGAATAGCCTTTTAACCACTATAACAAAATAAGAAAATGTAAAAGCCAACATTTAATTGGTTTTCGATTCCCTGTAAGTATCTTCCCTTTTTTAATTCCTATGTTCAATGAACAAACATGAAAAAATTTAAACTGGTATTGAGTTTTTTATTTGGTGCTTTTATGATTTTTGGCGGCGTCATGCATTTTGTAAAGCCGGCAGGCTACCGATCGTTTATACCAGATTTTTTGCCGGAGGATTTGATTATTTATGTATCAGGAATTGCAGAAATTATAGTTGGAGTCGGAGTTTTTATTCCCCGGTACCGATCATTGGCCACATTTGGAATTTTGATACTGATGGTATT
>JBBQQP010000407.1:0-1788 GCA_038215675.1 Chitinophagales bacterium
TAAATACACAATCAATTAAAATTAAACGATTGCTATGTCTCCAATTACAACGGTAAAAAAACCCATATTGAGTGTATCACAGATCATCAATATGAGTGTTGGATTTCTTGGTATTCAATTTGGTTTTGGTTTGCAAAATGCAAACGTGAGCCGAATTTTTCAATCGCTCGGAGCCAATATCGACGACATCCCTATCTTATGGATTGCGGCTCCCCTTACCGGTTTAATCATACAACCGGTGATTGGTTATATAAGTGATAAAACATGGTCGCCACGGTGGGGCAGAAGAAGGCCTTTCTTTTTAATTGGTGCCGTACTTGCGTCGCTTGCATTGGTGTTTTTCCCAAATGTATGGGCATTGTGGATGGCTGCCATTATGCTTTGGCTGTTGGATGCATCTATCAATATTTCAATGGAACCATTCCGGGCATTTGTGGGTGATATGTTGCCGGATGAACAACGGACTGCAGGTTTTGCCATGCAAAGCTTTTTTATTGGAATTGGCGCCGTAGTATCTTCTGTGTTACCCTTTTTACTTACAAAGTTTGGAGTTTCCAATGAAGCAGCAGCGGGCGTAATACCAGACTCTGTGAAGATTTCATTTTACATTGGTGCCGCAGTATTTTTTTTGTCAGTTGCCTATACTGTATTTACCACCAAAGAATATTCTCCGGCAGAGCTAAAAAGTTTTGAATCCATTGAACAGCAGCAGGTAGACCATTCTATCATTACAACTTCTGTTAAAACCTTTTATAGCAAAGGGTTGGTATGGTTGATCATAGGATCAATTTTAACTGCCCTCATGTTATATTACAATGCAACTCATACCGAAATGCCTCTTGAGAAAGAGTTGTATGTGTTAACAATGGGAATAGGAAGCTTCGGCTTAATTCAATTACTGGCTGGTTTTTTCTGGGCTGCTAAAAAGAAGAATGGGTTGGTAGAAGTGGTGAATGATTTGTACGGAATGCCGGATACCATGAAGCAACTTGCGGTCGTACAATTTTTCACCTGGTTTGCTTTATTTGCGATGTGGATTTATGCTACGCCAGGGTTGGCTCAAAATATTGCAAACACTGTTGATCCTACTTCAAAAGAATACAACGAAATCGGTAATTGGGTGGGCGTGCTCTTTGGTTTCTATAATGCCTTCTCAGCGCTGTTTGCTTTTTTATTACCCGTATTGGCCAAAAAAACCGGCAGACCCATGACGCATTTAATTTGCCTTGTTGCGGGTGGCGTCGGTTTAATCTCTTTCTTTTTATTTAAAGATAAATACCTGCTGATCCTAAGTATGGCAGGGGTTGGCCTTGCATGGTCCAGTATTTTAAGCATGCCTTACTCTATGTTAACTGCGGCTTTACCGTCCAATAAAATGGGCGTTTATATGGGCATTTTTAATTTCTTCATTGTAATTCCTCAAATATTAGCTGCCACTTTACTGGGCTTTTTTACCAAGCATTTATTCAATGGCAACGCCATCTACACCATTGTGTTGGGAGGATGTTTAATGATTGTAGCCGCAGTTTTAACACTGCGTATCAAAGTAAAATAATTTGTATGAAAAGATTTTTAATAGTAGCCATTTTCATTTGCCTTAGTATTCAGTCTTTCGCTCAACAGAAAGATTACAAATGCTATCCAACAAATTGGTGGACTGGGATGAAGTGGAACAAAGTGCAGGTAATGATTCATGGTGATGCGATTGCAAATGCAGGTGGCGGATTCAGCATCAATTATCCGGGTGTAAAACTGGCAAAGGTTAATAAAGTAGAAAATCCCAACTAT
>JBBQQP010000408.1:0-1615 GCA_038215675.1 Chitinophagales bacterium
GGGAAGTTGAATTTTTTATCCTTGTACCGGATAATCATGTCCTGGTAGCTATCGCCAAGATCGGTGTAGCCTAATTCAGACAAACTGATTGCAGGTGTACTGTTGGAGGAGATTACAACGACTGCAACACCCTTCAACTTGTAATTACCAGTGAGGGCAATGATACGATCTTCGTAAGCCTGTGCCGTGGGGCAATGATTGGCACTGAATATAATGACTAGTGCTTTTGCTTTGCTAAAAGTAGCCAGCGAATACATTTTACCATCCGTACCCTTCAATTTAAAATCAGGTGCCGACTGTCCTATGGCAAGAGTTACTGGCATAGGATGATCTGCTTTTTGAGCCACTGAAATCAAAGAAATATTAAGAAAAATTACAGTAAATAAAATGCGATGAATATTCATACTGCTGATTTTTAATAAATGAACTACAAGCAATTTTATGACGAAGGTTTTGCTTTACCGGTTTATTTCCCGGATTTTGAGAAATATAAAAACAGGCAGCCTTCTATTAAAATCTTAAAGGAGCCGAATATACAGTGAATAGAGCTGTGAAACAAACACAACTTATTAACGTAGTGCCATTTAAGCATATCAAAACATGTTGCCATTTTATAGACGAATACCATAAAATGAACAACAGGAGCAATCGTTATCAGTTCAATCCTGATATTGAGTAACCAGTCTCAATAGCCATGAACTTGCAACCGCACTGACTCAAAATTGGCCATCATCAATCTACAGGTATCTTTCCATCAATTCCGATTCAAGAAGCAATTTGAGCAGGTATTAAAAACCTTGTCTGGCAGCAAGCAAAATTATTACACGTTGATTGATATTTCCTGTTATTTTTGTTTATATGACCATCGTAGAAATAGCAAAGCAATTAGGTGTAGCTCCTTCAACTGTTTCGAGGGCATTGAACAACAGTCACCAGATTAGCCAGGAAACAAAAGACAAAGTAAATGCACTCGTTAAGCGGATCAATTTTCACCGCAATCCGCAGGCATCCAGTCTTAAAATTGGTGCTACCAAAACCATTGCCGTAATAGTGCCGGATGTATCGAATTATTTTTTTACGCTGGCGCTGAATGCAATTGAAGAAATTGCCAACAACAACAAATACCACGTATTGATTTACCAAACCCACGAAAGCCATGACAGAGAGGTTGAGATCATCAATGAGCTGAGTAATGGCAGGGTGGATGGGGTTATTATATCGGTAGCCGGTAGTGCAGATAAAGATTTTAGTCACATAGAAAATCTAAAACAACTGGTGCCCGTGGTTTTTTTTGACCGGGTGATTGACAAACCAGAAATTCCAACCATAACCTGCAATGATTGCGAAAGCGGACTGGAAGCCACCAAACATTTACTTGAAAAAAATTGCCGCAATATTTTATTCCTTGGCATTTCAAAACAACTTTCTGTAACCAATGAAAGATTACAGGGCTTTTTGGATGCCCACCTTGCGTACAATTTAAAGGTTGATGCCAATCAAATTTTACTTTGTGAAAACGAGGCGATTGCCACAGAGGCGATTAAAAAAGCTTTGCAAAAGAACAAACCGGATGGTGTGTTTTCATCAGTTGAGCGGTATACGCTGATATTATATG
>JBBQQP010000409.1:0-1589 GCA_038215675.1 Chitinophagales bacterium
CCATGCTCCATTTGTACTTCAATCGACTTGGGAAACATTTTATACAAAGACCTTGGAGTAGAACAATGAACCAATAAACCACAGTTGCCTGGCAGGCCGGCAAAACGATATTCAATATCAATCCGGTAGTTTTTGTAAATGGCATCGGTAATCAGGTGGCCGCCGGGCGTACCAAGACTTACCAGCATTCCATTTCGTATAATGAAGGGCGTTTTTGCATTCGCATTGGTATCCATCTCAGGCACATCGGCATGCCAGCCTTTTAGATCTTTACCATTAAAAAGTGAGATTGCTTTTTGGCCAAAAGATTTATTGCCAGCCAACATCAACATAGCCATCATGGAGATAAAAAGTAATTTATTCATACGTAAGATTTGTTGCTAAAAGTAGGTAATTAATAATTGAAGAGATGACTGCTCAAAATTAAGCAGGTGAAACGGTGGATGAGTTTGTTTTACCAGGTAATCATAAGTGATACAAGGAATTAGACGTTTGGTAGCCCTTGGCGAAAAAAAGGGCCTGAGGGCGATCGTCATAGAAGAATCAACCTCTACTTGTTAATCATTCTTGTTTCCGGATGTTGCAAATTTAACTCCACTAAATTTGATTAAAACAGACGTTGGTTTAATTCTTGGAAAGCGTTAAAGCTGCTCCTTCTACCTGAGTTGTTAGCAATGGGTTAACTTTGCCATCACAACATCAAAATAATAAATCCTGAACTTTTGTTGCTTTTTTATTCCACCGAACAATGCGTTAAAAATGATAAAATTCTTTTCTGCAACGATTTTCCTGCTACTTACATTGAATGCATTTGCTCAAAATAATTTGAGGAAGCTGGAAGATTTAATCAATATAAAAGATCCCGGCTGGCCCTTTGTGCAACAAATGATTGACTCTGCTACCAACGAGCTACAAATACTACCGGCCGATAGCAGTAGGGCAAATGATGCGTTGCTAAAAATACAGGTAACCACCCGCTCGCCGATGGGAGCTATCATTTATAAAACCGGCGGCATATTGGTTGATCATGGCTGGATAAGAATTCTTGGCTCGGGCAGTAAAGCCATCAACCGTTCATTACCCAATTGGAATAAGGGTAAATCGATTCAGGAATTTGGTCAAACCCCTGCTTACCTGCTGATAGCAGACGATGCCGTAGGAGGATTTTTCGCCATCAACGGCGGCGCTTTTGGAAAAGACATGGGCAAAACTTATTACCTGTCGCCAGACAGATTGATATGGGAACCGCTTGATTTAACCTACACCGATTTTTTATATTTCTGTTTCAACAATGATCTAAATGAATTTTATCAAAACCTCCGGTGGACCAACTGGAAAAAAGATGTATCCAAACTCGAAGGAAATAAAGTATTCAATTTCTATCCTATGCTGTGGTCAAAAGAAGGAAAGGATATCAATAAAAACAGCAGAGCAAAAATACCCGTAGAAGAGCAATTTCAATTTAACATGGAAAGCAGGAAGCGATTGGGGATAAAATAAAGGGGGCAAAAAAACGATCGACTCTATTTCAAGGCTGCATTCAAAGCTATTTAAAGTACCACCAACTTGTGCCGTTTCTCCTCCCCCTA
>JBBQQP010000410.1:0-1554 GCA_038215675.1 Chitinophagales bacterium
TTCAATCCGTCAATTACAATCTGGTGATCATCTACAAGGGCCACTTTTATTTTGTTGTTTTGTGTCATGCTTCTATCGGTATATGAATGGCTACTAAAGTACCGTTTTCGGGTGCTGTGTTCCACTCAACAGTTCCCTTTAAATATTGTACCCTGTTTTTTATATTGTTTAAGCCAATGCCATCGCCCCCGGTAGCTTTTAGGGCATCAAACCCTTTTCCGTTATCTTCAATCATCACATCAATGCCATCAGCTTCCTGGTTGATGGAAATGTCTAAATTACTCGCTTCTGCATGTTTAATCACATTGTTTACGCTTTCCTGTATCACCCGGTACAATACCATTTCCACATGACTGGCAATTGGTTTTTGCAGACCATCTGTTTGTAAATTGATGGATAATTTATTTCCGGAAATTTGTTGTATAAATTCACGTACGGCGTTTACCAGTCCTTTTTTTAATAAAGCATTGGGCATCATATTATGACTTACGCTTCTTACTTCCTTGCAACTTTCATCTACCAGCACCAGGCTTTTATTAAAGAGTTGCTGGCCTTCCGGTGTAAGTTTTGCCTGTTCGTTAAATGCGTTTAAGTTTAACCAGGCTGCACTCATCAATTGACCTACGCCATCGTGCAAATCGCTGGCGATTCTTTTGCGCTCTTTTTCTTCGGCCTCCAATATTCCCTGCATTGCAAGATCCTGTTGTTTAAAAATTTCCTGCTGAAGCATTGCCTGTTGCTGTGTTTGTTTGCGTTGGTAAAACAAATAGCCCGACAAGGCCAACAGCAATGTGAACACCGAAATGCCAATGATGGTATTGTTCTTTTTGGTTAGTTCCAGTTCTTTAATTTTCTTTTCACTACTCAGCTGTGCAATCCGTTGTTCCTTTTTCTGTGCATCCAGTTTATTTTGCAAAATGGTTTCTTCCTTACTTTTAATGACCAGTCCATCTTCTTTCAGTTGTAAATCGGCCACGGAAATGGCGAGTTTTTGATTCGATATATTCAGCAGATTATCGATAATATCTATCCGCTGGTTTTCTATTTGCAACGATTTAATGGAATCTGATTTTGACAGCAGGTTAATCTTTAATTGCTTTTTTTCTGTTTCATATTTTCCTTTTACATCCTCAATAATCTTGATTTTATCTTTAGCCAACATAGAATCACTGATACTGCTAAATTTAATCTGGTAAACATAGGCTTTTTCATAATCACCTTTTTCCTTGTAAAGATTGGCCAGTGTTTCATTGGCATCTTTTTCCAGCTCAAGGTATTGAATCTCCTGCGCAATTTTTAGCGATTGTAGCAAATAGTTTTCGGAGGCAAAATAGTCTTTTTTCATCATTGCCAAATCGCCTAATTCAGTGAGACTAATGGCTTGCGACTGCTTGTTTTTAGTGCTCAAAGCCAGCTCGTAAGATGCCTGGTAATTTGCCAATGCTTCGTTTACTTTATTTTGATTTTTTAACACCAATCCACGGTTGTTATACACTGCGGACAATCCCTTAGTATAAGTTGTTCCTTTAAAGAGCTTTATCGCATCATCAAAAT